>JAISTI010000237.1 GCA_031272685.1 Propionibacteriaceae bacterium
CCCGGTGGCGGCCGCGCTCGCGGCGCTCGCCGCCCAGCAGGGCTCCGGCAGCCGCCTGGAGGGCATCGGCCACCTGCGCGGCCACGAGACCGACCGGCTGGCCGCCCTTGAAACCATGATGCGCGCTTTCGGCGCGCAAATCACCGCCGGGCCGGACAGCCTGGACTTCGCCCCCAGCGGCAAGCTGACCGGGGCCACCGTGTCCAGCAGCGGCGACCACCGGCTCGTCCACGCCGCCGCCCTGGTCGGGCTGGCGGTTCCGGCAGTGGCGGTGCAAGGCGCCGAGGCCGTCGCCAAGACCCTGCCCGATTTCCGCGCACGCTGGGAAGAACTCGCCAATGGCTAGCTCCATCACCACCGACCCCGAAGAAGGCTTCGGCCGCCCGCCCAAACGCACCCGCCCGCGCACCAAAGACCGCCCCGACTATTCAGCCGCACCGGAGGGCGCGGTGATGACCATCGACCGCGGCCGCTACACCTGCCTGCTGGACGGCCGCCCGGTGGTGGCCGTCAAGGCCCGCAACCTGGGCCAGAAGGTCATCGTCGGCGACCGGGTGAAACTGGTGGGCGACGTGTCCGGGCAAGAGGGCACGCTGGCCCGGATTGTGGAGGTGGAAGCGCGCCAGACGGTGCTACGGCGTACCGCCGACGACGACGACCCGCACGAGCGGCCCATCGTCGCCAACGCCGACCAACTCGCCATCGTCACCGCCCTGGCCGATCCGCCGCCGCGGCCGGGCATGATCGACCGGGTGTTGGTGGCCGCCTACGACGCCGGCATCGCCCCCATCCTGATCCTCACCAAAGCGGATTTGGCCGACGCCGGCTGGCTGCTCGACATCTACGCCCCGCTCGGCCTGCCGGTCATCGCGGTGGAGCCGGAAGCCGATCTCGGCCAGGCGCGGGCGCTGCTCGACGGGCACCGCACCGTGCTCGTCGGGCACTCCGGGGTGGGAAAGTCAACCCTTGTCAACGCGCTGATTCCCGGCGCAAACCGGACAGTGGGCGATGTCAGCGGCATCGGCAAAGGGCGGCACACTTCCACCAGCGCCGAGGCGCTCGCCCTGCCCGGCGGCGGCTACGTCATCGACACCCCCGGAGTGCGCTCCTTCGGCCTCAGCCACGTCACCATGGAGTCCATGCTGGCGGCCTTCCCCGACCTGAACGCGATCGCCGCCGACTGCCCGCGCGGCTGCACCCACGCGGCGGGCGCGGTCGACTGCGCCCTCGACGCCGCCGTCGCGGACGGGAAGCTGCACCCAGAACGCCTGGAGTCCTTCCGCCGGATGAGCGGTGCCTGGCAGTAGGCTGAGGCCATGAAGGCTTCCCCATTCGCCGACGACCTGCGGCTCGCCCATGTGCTGGCCGACCAAGCGGACTCCATCACCGCCGGCCGTTTCAAGGCCCTCGATCTGCGGGTGGACCGCAAACCCGACCTCACCCCGGTCACTGACGCCGACCTCGCGGTGGAGGACGCCCTCCGGGCGCTGCTGTCGCGCTCGCGCGCCCGGGACTCGGTCCTCGGCGAAGAACGCGGCCTGACCGGCACCGCCGACCGGCGCTGGGTGCTCGACCCCATCGACGCGACGAAAAACTTCGTGCGCGGGGTGCCGGTATGGGCGACGCTCATCGCGCTCATGGACGGCGACGAGGTGGTGGTCGGGTTGGTCTCCGCGCCCGCGCTGAACCGGCGCTGGTGGGCGGCGCGCGGCACCGGGGCGTTCACGGGGCGCTCCTTGGCGCAAAGCACGCCGTTGTCCGTCTCCAAAGTGTCCCAGCTCGCCGACGCCTCGCTGTCCTATTCCGACATCGGCGAGTGGGTGGCCGCCGGACGCGGCAACCAGTTCGCCGGGCTGCTCGGACAGTGCTGGCGCGACCGCGGCTTCGGCGATTTCTGGAGCTACATGCTCGTCGCGGAAGGCGCCTGCGACATCGCCTGCGAACCCGAGCTGGCCCTGCACGACATGGCCGCCTGCGCCGTCATCGTCACCGAGGCCGGCGGCCGCTTCACCAGCATCGACGGCAAGCCCGGCCCGTTCGGCCCCGGCGCGCTGGCCAGCAACGGCCTGCTGCACGGCGAGGTGCTGGCCCAGCTCGCCGCCGACTAAGGGGTTTCCCCATCTGGCGCAGGGGGGTTTGTTCAGGGGTTTACCCAGCAGCGCGGACGCGCGTTTGGCGATAGGTTCTAGTTAGAATCGTTGCCAAGTCCAATAGAAGGAACGAACATGACCGAACCGATTACCCCGGCCGAGAGCCCCGACGCGCCGCCGGCCCCCGAATTCCAGCAACCCCCGGCTTTCGAGGCCCCGGCATTCGATGCCCCCGCCGCCGAGGCGCCCGCGGCCGACGCCCCCGCCGAAGCCACAGCCGAAACCCCGGCTGAGATTCTCTCGGTGCCCGAGCCGGCAGCCGCTCCGGAAGCTCCCGCCCCGTTCGCGGCCGCCACCCCCGAGCCCCCGGCGGCGCCCAGCTTCGACCTCGGCACCACCGCCACGTCGTACAGCCAGCCGCCAATCGCGGCGTCCGCCTATCCGCCACCGCCGCAGAGCGGCTACACTCCCCCGCAGCCGCAGCAGCCGTACCCGCCCCAAGACGCGTATCAGCCGCCGCAGGCCGGATACCAGCCGCCGCAGGGCGCATATCCCCCGCCCCAGGCCGGATACGGCTACCAGCAGCAGGTTCCCCCGCAGCCGGTGGGCGTGTACGCGGCGGTCCCGCCGGGCTACGAGCAGAAGTCGAAGCTGGCCGCCGGCCTGCTCGGCATCTTCTTGGGCGGCCTGGGCATCGGGCGCTTCTATCTGGGTTACACCGGCCTCGGCGTCGCGCAGTTGCTGGTGAGCATTTTCACCTTCGGCATCGGCGCGATCTGGGGTTTCATCGACGGAATCTTGATTCTGACCGGCAGCCCGAACACCGACGGCAACGGCGTCCCGCTGAAAGACTGATTGCCAGGCTATTCCGGCAGCTCCGGGATAGCCGCCAACAAGGACCTGGCATATTCCGAACGCGGCCCGGCGAGCAACTGCCCGACCGGGCCGCGTTCGACTATTTTCCCTTGTCGCAACACCATTGCGCGTTCGCACAAATCTCGCACCACGCTCAGGTCGTGGGAGACGACGATCAGGGTCAGGCGCCGGGTCGCCACCAAATCTGCCAGCAACTGAACGATCTGCCCGCGCACCAGCACGTCCAGAGCTGAAACCGGCTCGTCGGCGATGAGCACCTGCGGCTCCGGGGCCAGCGCCCGGGCGATGGCGATGCGCTGGCGCTGCCCGCCGGAAAATTCGTGCGGGTAGCGCTTGCCGGCCTCCGGTTCCAAGCCGACGTCGGCGAGCACTTCGCCCACCCGGCCGGAGGTATGCGCGACCCGCAGGGAGCGCAGCGGTTCACCCACGATGTCGCCCACCCGCATCCTGGGATTGAGCGACGATCGCGGGTCTTGGAAGACCGGCTGCACCCGGGCGCGGAACCGGCGCAGCGCCGACTCCGGGGCGTTGGAGGTGTCCATGCCGTCGAAAACCACCCGGCCGGAGGTGGGCCGGTCGAGGGCGGCCAACAGCCGCACCAGCGTGGTCTTCCCCGAGCCGGACTCGCCGACAATGCCCAGGCGCTCCCCCGCCGCGATCTGAAAATCCACCCCGGCCAAGGCGTCCACCCCGGCGGCCGCGCCGCCGAAACGCCGACAGAGGCTTTCAACCCGGTACAGCTCAGCCACGGACAGCCCCTTTCCGGGCGGCCGCCACCAGCGCCTGGGTGTAGGGATGCCGGGGGGCGCGCAGCAACTGGCCGGTTTCGCCCTGCTCGACGGCCTGGCCGTCTTGCATCACCAGGATGTGCGCGCAAAGCTGGGCCACGACCGCGATGTCGTGGCTGATGAACAGGCAGGAGGCTCCGGTGGCGCGCAGCAGGCCGTCAATCATCTCCAGCACCTGCGCCTGCACCAGCATGTCGAGGGCGGTGGTCGGCTCGTCGAAGACCACCAGCCCCGGCCGGTTGATGACGGCCATGGCGGTGAGCGCCCGTTGGCGCTGCCCGCCGGAAAGCTCGTGGGGGTAGGAATCCGCCACCCGCGCCGGGTCGGGCATCCCAACCGCGGCCAGCACCCGCAACACCTCATCGCGGGCCTTCGAGCCCTGCGCGTGCAGCCGGTAGGCCTCGGCGATTTGGCGGCCGACGCGCATGGTCGGATCAAGGGCGGTCATCGGCTCTTGGAACACCATGGTGAGCGCGTCGCCGCGCAGCTTCGAGTACTCGTGGTCGGGCAGGCCAACCAGCTCGGCTCCGCCCAGTTTCACCGAACCGCCCACGCGGGCGTATTCCGGCAGCAGCCCCATAATCGCCAGCGCCGTCACCGACTTGCCGGAGCCGGACGCGCCGATGATGCCCAGCCGGCCGCCTTCCGGGATTGCGAACGAAATGTCGCGCACCGCGGGCGGGCGCCGCCCGAAGGCGACGGTCAAGTGTTCCACGGCCAACATCAGCTCGCCTCGCGCAATCTGGGATCGGTGAGGTCGCGGATGCCGTCGCCCAGCAGATTGAAGCCAAGCACGGCGACGGCGATCGCCAGCCCCGGCCACAGCGCCTGCAGCGGGGCGGTGAACAAGAACTCCTGCGAGTCGCGCAGCATGGTGCCCCAGGTGGGGGTGGGCCGGGGGGTGCCCAACCCGAGGTAGCCGAGGGCGGCTTCCGCGAGGATGGCCATCGCGAAGCCGATGGAGGCCTGCACCCCGGCAAGCGCCGCGATGTTCGGCCAGATGTGCCGGGCGGCCAGCGCGACGCCCCGGGTGCCGCAAGCACGGGCGGCGAGCACGTAGTCGGCCGCCATCACCTGCAGCGTGCCGGCGCGCGCGGTGCGGGCGAAGGCGGGAACCGTCGCCACCCCGATGGCCGCCATCGCGGTGAGCGTGGACCCGCCGAAGATGGCCGCGAGCAGGATGGCCAGCAGCAGCGCCGGGAGGGCGTAGACGATGTCGGTCAGGCGCATCACCACCTCGGAGACCCAGCCACCCACCTGGCCGGCGAGGATGCCCAACGGCACCCCCACCAGGGCGGCCAGCGTCACCGACACGATTCCGACCAGCAGGCAGTAGCGGGCGCCGACCAGCAGCCGGGAGGCGATGTCGATGCCGAAGCCGTCGGTGCCGAACGGGTGAGCAGGAGACGGGCCGAGCAGCCGGTCGGCGGGCACCACCTGCAGCGGGTCGTACGGCGTCCAGACCAGCGACACCAGCGCCGCGGACACCACCAGGCCCACCAACGCCAGCCCGAGGTAAAACTGCAGCTTCCTCATGCCCGGCCCTCCGGCGCCGCCCCGCGGGAGCGCTGCCGCGGGTCGATGAGCAAATATGAGACATCCACACGGTAATTTATTGCCAACACCGCCAGCACCAGCAGCATCACCGTGGCCTGCACCACCACCAGGTCGCGCTTGGAGACGGCGTCCAGCAGCAGCGAGCCGATGCCGGGCAGGGTGAAGACCTGCTCCACCACGATGGCCCCCACCAGGGCGGCGGCGAGTTGCAAGCCCACCACCGTCACCAGCGAGATGGCCGCGTTGCGCACCCCATGGCGCAACAGCGCCCGGAATTCGCTCCAGCCGATGGCGCGGGCGGTGCGCAGATAGTCTTCGTGCAGCACTTCCACGAACGCGGAGCGGACGTAGCGCACCAACACCGCCGCCTGCACCAGCCCAAGGGTGAGCACCGGCAGCGCCAGGTGGGCGGCCCACCCGGCCGGGTCGCGGGTGAGCGGCACATAGCCGTTGGCGGGCAGCCAGCGCAACCAGACCGCGAAGACCAGCGCCAGCAGGATGCCGCCCCAGAACACCGGCACCGCCATCCCGATTTGGGCCAGGCCGGACACCGCGAAGCCGCCGAGGTGGCGCCGGCGCAGCGCCGCGTACATACCCAGCGGCAGCGCGATGAGGATGGACAGCCCAATGCCGAGCACCACCAGCCACAGAGTCACCGCTACCCGCGGGGCGAGCAGCTCCCAGACCGGGTAGTGGCTCAGCGGCGAAGTGCCGAGGTTGCCGGTGAGCAGGCCGCCGATCCAGGCGAAATAGCGCAGCCAGAGCGGCTGGTCCAGGCCCAGCTCGGCGCGCACCCGGGCGAGCGCCTCCGGGGTGGCGTCGGTGCCGAGCATCACCTGCGCCACGTCGCCGGGCAGCCAGTTGGAAATCAGGAAGACCACCAGGGACGCGCCCAGCAGGCAGACGGCGAAGACGCCGAGACGACGCAAGGCTTTTGCGGCCATTTTCCTTACCGGCAGGCGATAGTGGTCAAATCGAAGCTTAGCGTGGTCATGTTGGGCGAAACGCCGGTGACGCCGGCCTTCGCGATGACGAGGTTAGGCAGCGCGAACAGCCAGATGGCGGCCGCGTCGTCGGCGAGCCGGCGGGCGGCCTGGCGCATCAGCGCCACCGCCTCTTCCCCTTCGGCGGCATCGGCCTGCTGGTAGAGGGAGGCGAATTCGGCATCCTTGTAATGCCAGTAATAGGTGCTGTCGGCGAATTTGCCGAGATCGCGGGCTTCGACGTGGGAGACGATGGTGAGGTCGTAATCCCCGCCGGTGAGCACTTCCGGCAGCCAGCGGGAGAATTCCAGCTCTTCGATGGT
>JAISTI010000116.1 GCA_031272685.1 Propionibacteriaceae bacterium
CGCCGAGGCGGTGCCCGGCACCGCGCTGGCGGCCGCCTGCCGCGCGGTTGTAAAGCTGATTCGCCGGGGCGTGGTAGACATCGCCCCGCTGGAAGACTGACGCGAGGCCGGCCGCGGGCTGCGCGGGTGGCCTGCGCTACTTGCGGTCGAGGTGCGGGATGAGCACCTCGCGGTAGAGCAGCATCAGCGCCGCCATGATGGGCACCGCCAGGATGGCGCCCAGCATGCCGAACACCAGGCCGCCGGACAGCGCCCCCAAGATAACCAAGATGCCGGGCACCTGCACCGAATGCTGCATGATGCGCGGCGAGATGAAGTAGGCGTCGAACTGCTGGTACACCAAGAACAGGATGAGCGTGACCAGGCCGACGGTGGGGGAGACGGAGAACGAGACGAGCGTGAGGATCACGATGGCGAGGGTGGAGCCGATGACCGGGATGAACCACAGCACCGCCATCACCACTGCCAGGGCCAGCGAGAAGCGCGACAGGCCGACGATCTGCATATAGATCAGCGCGAAGGTGATGGCGATGAGCACTTGCAGCACCAACCCCGACACATAGCCGCCCACGCGGTTCATCATCTCGGAGGCCAGGTAGCGCACCCGGGGCCGGCGCGAGGCCGGGGCCAGCCGGTAGATGACCTCTTTGAAAGTGGGCAGCGAGGCCAGGAAGTACACCACCAGCACCACGGTGACGACCAGGTAGAACGCCATATTCGCCAACGCGGTGCCCAGCCCGACCACCCCGCCGGCGATGTTCTTGAGCAGCTCGCCGGTGGTCAGATAGGAGATCAGGCTGTCGATCAGCTTGAACTGGTCGTTGAACTGGGCGATCTCGGGGTTGTCGAGCAGCCCGCGCAGGTAGCCGGGCAGGAAGTTGTAGAGGTTCTGCACCTGATTGGTGGCCTCCGGGACGACCGCCCAGGTGGCCAGGGCGACGATCACCACCGCCAGCAGCACCACGATGATGACGGCCAGGATGCGCCGCAGCCCGCGCTTGCGCAGAAACTCCACGGCCCGGTTCAGGCCCAGGGCGATGGCCAGCGCCAGCAACACGATCAGCACCACGTCTTGCAGGCGGGCGAGGGCGGAGATCAGCCCGTAGGCGACCATCGCGCCGATGGCGAACATGAAGCCGATTTGCGCCGGGTTGCGATCCAGCAGCGAAACTTCCCGGCCCTTCGTGGGGGAGGTGGCGGCCGGGTCTGGGGGGGTCGGCTGCGTGATGCGCCGCCAGCGCTGCATCCAAGCCCGAGCGCCCGGGGAACCCTGCTGTTCCGCGTCCATGGTGCAGATACTAGCGAAAAACCCCTGCCGTGGCCCGGCGGCGCACGGGGCTGGCTTGTTCTCCGGCGCGGCTGTGCCAGAATAATCCCGTGCCCCGTCCGATGTTCATCCCCAGCCCGCCCATCAGCGGTTTCGGGGTGGGGCCGCTCACCATCAAGTTTTACGCGCTGTGCATCCTGGCCGGCATCGTGGTCGCCTGGATTGTCGGGGTGCGGCGCTGGCGGGCGCGGGGCGGCCGCTCGGAAACCTTCGAAGTATGCGTGCTTTGGGCCGTGCCTTTCGGAATCGCCGGGGCGCGGATCTACCATGTGCTGACGCATTTGAACGACTACTTCGGGCCGGGGATCGACCCGCTCAGCGTCTTCTACATCTGGGAGGGCGGCATCGCCATCTTCGGCGCGGTGTCTTTCGGCGCCCTGGGCGCGTTCGTCGGCACCCGCGTCACCAAAGTGCGCTTCTCCACGCTGGCTGACTCGCTGGCACCCGGGCTGGCTTTCGCCCAGGCGATCGGCCGGTTCGGCAACTGGTTCAACCAAGAGCTGTACGGCCTGCCCACCGATCTGCCGTGGGGTTTGGAAATCGACCTCGCGCACCGGGCCGCCGGCTTCGAGCAATACGCCACCTTCCATCCCACATTCCTCTACGAGGCGGTCTGGAATGTGGCTGTCGGCCTGGCGCTGATCTGGCTTGACCGGCGCTTCCGGCTGGGCCGGGGCAAAGTCTTCGCGCTGTATCTGGCCCTGTACGGGCTGGGAAGGTCTTTCACTGAAGCCATCCGCCTCGACTACTCCTACGACACCTTCGGCCCGATCCGCTTCAACGACGCGGTCGCCATGCTCATCTGCCTGTCCGGGGTGGCGCTGTTCCTGTTTCTGGCGAACCGCAAACCGGGCCGGGAGGAATCGGCCGAACTCGCCCCGCCGCCGGACCCGCCGCCGGACGCGCCACCGGATGATGCCGAAGCGGCGGGTGAACCGGCCGAAGCGCCGCGCCGCGCCCTGCCGCCGGTGGAGCCGAATGCCGGAGAACCCGGCCCGGAGCCAGTCCAAGCCCCTGAAACGGACCGGGCCGCCGAAACTGGTTCGGCTGCCCCGCCCGCCGCTCCGGCCGAAGCGGCCAATCCGGCCGCCCAGCTTGAGGAGATGGTCTCCAAGATGCTGGACACCCTCACCCATGAGCCGGTCGTCATCCCGCCGCCGCAGGCCCCCGCGCCCGAGCCCGCTCCGGCCCCGCCGCCGCCGCGCCTGCCGGTCTTCCCGGCCACCCCGCCTACGCCGCCCACACCACCGGCCGCAGAGCCGGAGCCCGCCCCGGCACCTGAACCTGCCCCAGCGCCGCCGCCGGGCGCAGCGCCGCAGCCCGCCCCCGCGCCGCCGGCCGCTACCCAGCCGCTGACGCCGCTGCTGCAGCTTTCCCAGGCCATCACGCCGCCCGCCGCCGACGACCAGCCGCCCGCCGACGCGCGCTACGAGCCCACCCTCGACCAGATCGCCCGGAGCGTGCAAAACCTGAAGCGCCGTTTCGACGAAGACGGCCCGGCCTGATACCGCCGCCAGGGTCTTTCGCAGAACCGGTAAGATAACCGGGACTTGGGCGCATCCGCGCCTTCCGGCCTGCGAAGACTCGGGCGGGCTGCAGACAACACGATGGGAGCGGCTATGGTCACACCTTCCCCCGTCGGGCTTTACGACCCGGCATTCGAGCACGACGCCTGCGGCGTCGGTTTCGTCGCGCAGCTTTCCGGGCAGCCGTCCCACGACATCGTCGCCAAAGGCCTGACGGCGCTGGGCAATATGGACCACCGCGGCGCGACCGGCCGCGACCCGCAGGCCGGAGACGGCGCCGGCATCCTCCTCCAGGTGCCCGACGGGTTCCTGCGCCAGGCTGTCGATTTTGAGCTTCCGGAAGCCGGGGCCTACGCCATGGGCATGGCCTTCCTGCCCAACGACCCGCGCGAACGGGCCACCGCCAAGCGCACCATCGAATACATCGCCATCGAAGAGCGGCTATCCATTCTGGGCTGGCGGGTGGTCCCGACCCGCACCGACACCCTCAGCCCCATCAGCCTGGGCACCATGCCGCATTTCGAACAGCTTTTCGTCGCCAGCGAAGACGGGGCGAGGGGCATCGACCTCGACCGGCGGGTCTACCCGCTGCGCAACCGGGCCCGCAACGAGGCGCGGGTGTATTTCGCCTCCCTCAGCGCCCGCACCACCATCTACAAGGGCATGCTCACCACCTCGCAGCTCTCCGAAGTCTTCCCCGACTTGTTGGACGAGCGGATTGCCTCCGCGCTGGCGCTGTTCCACTCGCGCTTCTCCACCAACACCTTCCCCACCTGGGATCTCTCCCACCCATATCGCATGATCGCCCACACCGGCGAGATCAACACCGTCAAGGGCAACCGCAATTGGATGAGCGCCCGCGAGTCGATGCTCGCCACCGATTTGATCCCCGGAGACCTGAACCGCATCTTCCCGATCTGCACCCCAGGCGGTTCCGATTCCGCGTCCTTCGACGAGGTGCTGGAGCTGCTGCACCTCGGCGGCCGCTCGCTGCCGCACGCGGTGCTCATGATGATTCCCGAGGCCTGGGACAACCACGCCGAGATGGATCCCGCCCGCCGCGATTTCTACCGCTTCCACTCGGCTTTGATGGAGCCCTGGGACGGCCCGGCCTCCGTCAACTTCACCGACGGCACCCTCATCGGCGCGGTGCTCGACCGCAACGGGCTGCGCCCCGGCCGCTATTGGGTCACCGACGACGGCCTGGTGGTGTTCGCCTCCGAGGCCGGCGTGCTGCCAATCGACCCGGCGAAGGTGGTGCAGAAAGGGCGGATGAAGCCCGGCAAGATGCTGCTGGTCGACCTGGAACGGCACCGCCTCATCGACGACGACGAGATCAAAGCCAAGCTCGCCGCCGACCAGCCCTACGGCGAGTGGCTGCAGCGCGGGCGCATCCTGCTGGACAACCTGCCCGAGCGCCAGCACGTCGTCTACTCGCACGCCTCCGTGGAGCGCCGCCAGCAGGTCTTCGGCTATTCGCGCGAGGAGCTAAAGGTGCTCATCGCCCCGATGGCCAACAACGGCGCCGAGCCCATCGGCTCGATGGGCAACGACACCCCGCTGGCGGTGCTGGCCGACCGGCCCCGGCTGCTCTTCGACTATTTCACCCAGCTCTTCGCGCAGGTCACCAACCCGCCGCTGGACGCCATCCGCGAAGAGCTGGTCACCTCCATGAAATCCATCCTCGGCACCGAGCGGAATTTGCTGGCGCCCGGCCCGGATTCCTGCCACAACATCGTCATCGACTTCCCGGTGCTCACCTCCGACCAGCTGGCCAAGATCGTGCGCATCAACCGCGACGGGCACATGCCGGCCTTCGACACCCATGTGCTGCGCGGCCTCTACGACGTCGAGGGCGGGGGAGCGGCGCTGGAGGAAGCCCTCGACCGGCTCTGCCAAGAGGCGCTGGACGCCATCGCGGGCGGGGCCCGCACCCTGGTGCTCTCCGACCGGCACTCGAACGCCGAACGCGCCCCCATCCCGTCGCTGCTGCTGGTTTCCGCCATCCACAATTTCCTCACCCGCGAGAAGAAGCGCACCCAGGTTTCGCTCATCGTCGAGGCCGGAGACGTGCGCGAGGTGCACCATGTGGCGCTGCTGCTCGGCTATGGCGCGGCGGCCGTGAACCCCTACCTGTGCTTCGAAACCGCCGAAGACCTCGCCCGCCGCGAGTGGTTCGTGAACGTCAAGCCCGACGAGGCCGTCAGCCATGTGCGCAAGGCGCTCGGAAAGGGCGTGCTGAAGATCCTGTCCAAGATGGGCGTCTCCACCGTCTCCAGCTACACCGGGGCGATGATCTTCGAGGCCATCGGCCTGCGCCAAGACTTGGTGGACAAGTATTTCACCGGCACCGTCAGCCGCATCGAGGGCATCGGGCTGGAGGAGATCGCCGCCGAGGTGGCCGCCCGCCACACCCGCGCCTACCCGCCCGACGGGGTGAAGGTGCCGTACCGGGCTTTGACCGCCGGCGGCGACTACAAGTGGCGCCGCGAGGGCCAGCCGCATTTGTTCGACCCGGAGACGATTTTCCGGCTGCAGCAGGCCACCCGCGAAGGCCGCTACGACATCTTCAAGAAATACACCGACAGGGTCAACGACCAGGCCGAACGCATGATGACCCTCCGCGGGCTGCTGGAGTTCGACTCCGACCGCAAGCCTGTACCTATAGCTGAGGTCGAGCCGGTCTCCCAGATTGTGAAGCGCTTCGCGACCGGCGCGATGTCGTACGGCTCCATCTCCCAGGAAGCCCACGAGAACCTCGCCATCGCCATGAACATCCTGGGCGCGAAATCCAACACCGGCGAAGGCGGCGAAGATCCGCAGCGGTTGCACGACCCATCCCGGCGCAGCGCCATCAAGCAGGTGGCCTCCGGCCGGTTCGGCGTCACCAGCGAATACCTGGTAAACGCCGACGATTTGCAGATCAAGATGGCCCAGGGCGCGAAGCCCGGCGAGGGCGGGCAGCTTCCCGGCGGGAAGGTCTGGCCCTGGATCGCCAAGACCCGCCACTCCACCCCTGGTGTGGGGCTGATCTCGCCGCCGCCGCACCACGACATCTACTCCATCGAAGATCTCAAACAGCTCATCCACGACCTCAAATGCGCCAACCCGCAGGCCCGGGTGCACGTCAAGCTGGTCGCCGAGGTGGGTGTGGGTACGGTGGCCGCCGGGGTCTCCAAGGCCAAGGCCGACGTCGTGCTCATCTCCGGCCACGACGGCGGCACCGGCGCGGCCCCGCTGAACTCCATCAAGCACGCCGGCGGCCCCTGGGAGCTGGGGCTGGCCGAAACGCAGCAGACGCTGGTGATGAACGGCCTGCGCGACCGCATCGTGGTGCAGGTGGACGGCCAGCTCAAGACCGGCCGCGACGTCGTCATCGCCGCCCTGCTGGGGGCGGAGGAGTTCGGCTTCGCCACCGCGCCGCTGGTGGTCTCCGGCTGCGTGCTGATGCGCGCCTGCCAGCTCGACACCTGCCCGGTGGGCGTGGCCACCCAAGACCCGCGGCTGCGCGAAAAGTTCACCGGCCAGCCCGAGCAGATTGTCCGCTTCTTCGAGTTCATCGGCCAAGAGGTGCGCGAAATCCTCGCCGAGCAGGGCTTCCGCTCTATCGCGGAGGCGGTCGGCCATGTCGAAGTGCTCAAGGCCCGCAAGGCGGAAGGCCATTGGAAGGCGCACGGCCTCGACCTCGCGCCCATCCTCGAATATGTGCCCGGCTGGGAAGGAGACACCCTGTACCAGTCCACCTCCCAAGACCACGAGCTGGAAACCGAGCTGAACCGGGCGCTCTACGACCTGGCGGGCAAGGCGCTGGCCGGCGGCCCGGTGCACGCCGAGCTGAAGGTGCGCAACGTCGACCGCACTGTCGGCACGCTGGCCGGCTACCGCGTGACGAAAGAAACCGGCGGGGCGGGGCTGCCGCCCGACTCGCTGCACGTCACTCTGCGCGGCACCGGTGGGCAGAGCTTCGGGGCGTTCCTGCCCCGGGGCATCACGCTGCGGCTCATCGGCGACTCCAACGACTATTTCGGCAAGGGCCTGTCCGGCGGGCGGCTCATCCTGCGCCCCGACGAGCAAGCGCCCTTCCCGGCGGAAGACAACATCATCGCCGGCAATGTCATCGCCTACGGGGCCACCTCCGGAGAGCTGTACATCCGCGGCCAGGTGGGCGAGCGCTTCTGCGTGCGCAACTCCGGCGCGGCGGCGGTGGTGGAAGGGGTGGGAGACCACGCCTGCGAATACATGACCGGAGGACGGGTGCTCATCATCGGGCCCACCGGCCGCAACCTCGCGGCCGGGATGTCCGGGGGCGTCGCCTGGGTGCTGGATTTGCAGCCAGTGCGGCTGAACCCAGAACTCGTTGACGCCCTGTCCCTCGAAGACGCCGACCTGGCGGAAGTGTTGGAGTTGCTGCGCCGGCACGAAGCCGAAACCGGCTCGCCGGTGGCCGCCGGGCTGCTGGCGCTGCCGCCCGAAACACTGCGCGCGCGCCTGACCAAGATCATGCCCCGCGACTACGCCCGGGTGCTGGCCGCGCAGGCGAAAGGCAAAGAAGAGGGCCTGTCCGAAGAAGAAATCACCGCCCTGATGATGGAGGCGAGCCATGGCTGATCCGCGTGGATTCCTAAAATTTGAGCGCGAGGTCGCGCAGCGCCGCCCAGTGCCCGAGCGGCTGCAAGACTTCAAAGAGGTCTACCCGGTCTCGCCCGGCCGGGCGG
>JAISTI010000141.1 GCA_031272685.1 Propionibacteriaceae bacterium
ATGAAATATACCCCGGCGGCGAGGTAAATCCCCTTGTCAGCCCAGGGGCGTTCCCCGTTGTTGTTGCGGGTGACGACTTCCCATGGGTCGCCGTAGACGAGCCCGCCGCTGGCGTTGTACAAGCCCACTTGGTAGAACGGCTTGTTGTAGTCGGAGGAGCCGTTCTCGATGCCGTCCTCCCATGGGGAAGACAAGGTGATGTTCAGCTTGCCGTTGCGCTTTAGCTCGAAACGCCAGTAGTCGTGGTCGCTGGTTGCCCCGCTCTTCCAAGTGACGCCGGTGTAATCCTGGCCAAGCTCCAGGAAGTTCTGAGCGCTGGTTGCGGCGGTGTAAGTGTCGTTGCTCTCCTTTTCGCCGGTGGCCGCGGCCTGGGCGAGCGGGGCGGCGCCGATAAGCGCGCCGGCGAGCAGACCAACGCTGGTCAGCGCGGCGAGAATGCGGCGGCTCCGCGGAGTTGTCGGATAGCCCGATTGATTAAATGCCATAGTGTCTCTCCCTCTGAGGTACATGCGTGCCTCCCAGCCTAGTGGAGAGACTGCCGCATTTATCTCGGTATCCGAAAGCTGCCCCCACACATTGTTGGATAATCGGCAATCCATTGGGCGCTATTGCGGCAAGTGGACGCATCGGCCCGGCGGGCGCAGACCCCGGCGCAGCCAACTCAACATCACGGCATCACGGCCTTGCTAGGGTTTTGCCATGGCCACCGGCACACCCGCCACCTTGCTGCTCGCGCGGCGGGGCATCGCCCACACGCTCCACGAATATGAGCATGCGGCCGGAACGCGGGATTTCGGCCGGGAGGCCGCGGCCGCCATCGGCGCCGACGAAATGCAGGTGTTCAAGACGCTCGTCGTCGATCTGGGCGGCGGGAAGCTCGCGGTCGCGGTCGCCCCCGTGTCCGGGATGCTCGACCTGAAAGCCACCGCCAAATGGTTCGGCGTGAAACACTGCGACCTCGCCGATCCAAAAGCCGCCCAGCTATCCACCGGCTACCTCGTCGGGGGCATCTCCCCGATAGCGCAGAAAAACCCGCTGCCGACCGTCATCGACGAGACGGCGGAACTCTTCGACACCATCTTCGTCTCCGCCGGGAAACGCGGGCTGCAGGTGGAGCTAGCGCCCAAAGACCTCGCCAACATCACCGGCGCCGGCTTCGCCGACATCGCCCGCTGAAAGCTGACGCACCCGCAAGCCGGGCTTACACTTGCATGGTGAGTGAAATCGAACGCCGTCAGGACACCCGTCTCGACCAATACGTCGATTTCTACGCCCAACGCACCCAAGGGTTGACCGTCTCAGCGGTACGTGCCCTCTTTTCCGTCGCCAACCGCCCGGAAGTCGTCTCCCTGGCCGGCGGGATGCCGAACATCAAAGACCTGCCCCTTGGCAAACTGGGAGACGAAATCTCGCAGTTGATTTGCGAGCGCGGCATGCAGGTCTTCCAATACGGCTCCGGCCAAGGCGAGCAGTTCATGCGCGACCACATCACCGAGGTGATGGCCGAAGAGGGCATCCACTCCCATTCCGACGACGTGGTGGTGAGCTGCGGCTCCCAGCAGGGGCTCGACCTCGTCACCCGGGTGTTCTGCGACCCCGGCGACGTCGTGCTCTGCGAAGCGCCCTCCTACGTGGGCGCGCTCGGCACCTTCCTGGCCTACCAGGTGGAAGTGGTGCATGTGGAGATGGACGACTACGGCATCTCACCAACAGCCTTGCGGCAAGCCATAACTTCGCTGCGGGCGGCTGGCAAGCGGGTGAAATTCCTTTACACCATCCCAAATTTCCAAAACCCCACCGGCATCACCCAGCCGGTCTCCCGCCGCCAAGAGCTGCTTGCCCTGGCCAAAGAAGAAGACCTGCTGATTGTGGAGGACAACCCCTACGGCTTGCTCGCGCTCGACACCGAGCCGCAGCCCGCGCTTCGGGCCTTGGACGCCGACCGGGTTATCTACCTCGGCTCGTTTTCCAAGATTTTCGCCCCCGGCCTGCGGGTCGGCTGGGTGCTCGCGCCCCCCGCCGTGCGGGAGAAACTTGTGATGACCCAAGAGGCGGCCACGCTGTGCCCACCGGTGAGCGCCCAGTTCATCGTCTCCCACTACATGGAGAACTTCGACTGGCGCTCGCAAATAAAGGTCTTCCACGAAATGTACCGCGCCCGGCGCGACGCGATGCTCGCCGGGCTGGAAGAGCACATGCCGCCCGGCTGCTCCTGGACGAATCCCGGCGGCGGTTTCTTCGTCTGGCTCACCCTGCCGCCCGGCCTGGATTCGCAGGCGATGCTCGCCCGCGCCGTCTCCGCCCGGGTGGCGTACGTGCCCGGCACCGCGTTTTACGCCGACGGCTTCGGCAGCCGCAATATGCGCCTGTCCTTCTGCTTCCCGCCGCCCGATCGGATCATCGAAGGCACACGGCGCCTCGGCGAAGTGCTGAAAGCCGAGCTGGCCATGCGCGCCACCTTCGGCATCGAAGACCTGCCCCCCAGGCCGGGGCTTGTTCCCGGCCCCGCCCCGGACATCCTTTAGGAGTTGAAATGACTGAGCAAGATACCGTCGTAGTTTTGGCCGGCGGGCTATCCCACGAAAGAGACATCTCGCTGCGTTCCGGCCGCCGTGTGGCGCAGGCCCTGCGCGACCAAGGCCTCGACGTCGTCGAATCTGATGTGAATTCGGGCCTCGTCGAGCTGCTGCGCAGCCTGGACAACCCGGTGGCGTTCCCCACCCTGCACGGCGGCGTCGGCGAAGACGGTGGCCTGCAGCAGGCACTCGCCTTGCTGCGTGTGCCGTATGTCGGCTCCTCGCCGACAGCTTGCCGAAGGGCGTTCAACAAGGCAATTTGCGGCCCACTGGTGGCCGCTGGGGGTTTGCCGGTGCCGCAGAGCGCGGTGCTGCCGCACGACATGTTCCGCGAGCTTGGCGCCCGCCAGCTCGTCGAGGCTCTCGCTGAGCGGATCGGATTCCCAATGATGGTGAAACCCGTCCGCTCCGGCTCGGCGCTGGGCGCCGCGAAAGTGGAAGCGCCCGGCGGGATCCCCGGAGCGATGGTCTCCGCCTATTCGTATGGGGATGTGAACATTATCGAGGAGTTCATCGCCGGCATCGAGGTGGCTGTCACGGTGCTGGATCTCGGCGACGGGCCCAAAGCCCTCCCGGCCGTGCAAATCGAGCCCAACTCGGGAGTGTACGACTACACCGCCCGCTACACCGCCGGCGCCACCCGCTTCATCACCCCCGCCGACATCCCGGCCGAACAAGCGCAAGCCTGCGCCGAGATGGCCATCCGCGCCCACCAAATCCTCGGCTTGGGAGACATCTCCCGCTCCGACATCATCATCCGCGACGGGCAGCCGGTCTTCATCGAGGCGAACACCGCCCCCGGCATGACCGAAACATCCCTGGCCCCGCTGGCCGTGCAGGCCGCCGGCCTGGATTTCGGCGACATCTGCGCCCAGTTGGTCAGAATCGCCAAAGCGCGTCTCTGAGGGGCGAAGCGCGAAGGCCACGGCGCATAGCGAACGGCCGCCCGCTGCGCGGGCGGCCGTCTCACTCCTATGGGATGGCCGCAAAGGCCAAACCGCTATTTCACAGTCACCTTGCAGGTGAGCTTCTTGCCCGTCGTGGTGGTGGCGGTGATGGTGGCCTTGCCCTTCTTCTTGGCGGTCACCTTGCCCTTGCTGTTCACGGTGGCGATCTTGGTGTTGGAGGACTTCCACTTCAGCTTCTTGTATTTCGAGCTGGTGTCGGCCGGGGTGAACTTCACGCTCAACGTGGCCTTCTTGCCCTTCTTCAGCGTCAACTTCGTCTTGCTCAGCTTGAACGTCTTGGCCGGCTGGTAGACCGTCACCGTCGTGCTGGCCGAGGTGTTGCTGACGCCGTTCACCGTCGCCGTGACAGTTGCCGTTCCAGCCTTGACGCCTTTGACGACGCCGGCGGTAGTCACGGTGGCAATCGAAGTGTCCGAGGACTTCCAGGTGAGGGTGCGTGCCGGGGTAGCCGGCTTGACCGTCGGCTTTAGCGTAACCGTCTTGCCCTTGTCCACGCTGGCCTTGGCGGCCATGGTGATGGTGGTGGGCTCTACGCCGTCGATTCGCAGGGTGTACTCGGTGGTGTCGCCATTAGCCATACTCCAGCCGTACACCTGGAAATAGTAGGTGCCTGCGGTCTCGACGTTGTACAGCTTGGTGAGCGAATAGGAGGCCTTCAGGCTGATGGCCTCGCCTTGGGTGCTGCCCTGGTCGTTCTTCAAATACCCGTTCAGGTTAATCTCTTTCCCGTCGTTCGTGCGGGCGAAGGTGATATTCAGCCCATAGTTGTTCTTCGGGACGGTGAATTTGTACCAGTCGTACCAATCTTGCGAGAACTTCTCCGGATCGGCGGTGGTCTTGCCGTGATAGCCAATAGTTCCGCTGTAGTCAGTGTTCAGCGAGATGGCGTTCGCGTCGACCTGCTGGTCGTTGGGCTCACCTCCGAAGTCTTCCGGGGCGGGGGTGGCGGTTACGGTGACCAAACCGTAGCCGTTGTAGCCGTTGGACCACTGAACGCCCTTAATGAAGTACGTGCCGGGGAATACCTTGTACTGTGCCGTGACGGTGCCCAACACCAGCGAATCGCTCTTCACTTCGACGCTGTCCTTCTTATCTACCGTCCTGATGCGGTCTACGCCGGACGGCGTGACCAGGCTGACCACCAACCGGTTTGGAAGGTACCCGGCCACGGCGGGTTGCGGCGCCTGCACCGTCACGGTCAACTCTGACGTGGAAGCGACGGTGAACTTCTGGTAGTAGTCCTGGAACTCGTAATAGTTGCTTGCGTCGGGCTGCGGCCAGCCGAATTCCGCTGGAACTCCCAGCGCCATCGTCGGCGCGTTAAGGACGGTGACCTCGCCCGAGCGGTCGATGTAATTAGCGGCGTGCGCGACCGCCGGCGCCTGCAGGACGGAGACGGCCAACGCTGCAGCAATTATCAGCGCGAACCCCCCCCCCGCGGCTCGCAGCGCTTTGCTCTTTGCTCATGATTTCTCCCTTCTTTGTGAGTCTGCAATCTCATGAGTCTTTGCTTAAGGCTACCGGCCTACCCAAACCCGCCGCAGCCCAATTACCCCAATAGCCGTGGGGTTTTCCCCTCGGCTGCCAAAGCTACCGTAGTTTACGAGCTTTTTATGATAAGCTCCGCAATCCGATGCAAGTCTTCAGCGCCGGAATAGTCAATGACAATGCGGCCGCGGCTGGTGCCGCTGATGCGCACCCGGGTTTCCAGTACTTCCTCCAAGGCATCCTGTAGTTCGGCGGTTTCCGGCAACACCGTCTTCATTTTCCGGGTGCGCTGGCGCTTCTTGTCGAACTTGCGCAGACTGATCAGCTCCTCGACGGATCGCACTGACAAGCCCTCGGCTACGATTCGCTTGGCGAGATCCTCCATCTCTTCCGGAGTGTCCAGGGCCAGCAGCGCGCGAGCGTGCCCGGCGCTCAGCACCCCGGCGGCCACCCGGCGCTGCGCCCCCGCCGGAAGCGCCAGCAGCCGCAGGGTGTTGGAAATCTGCGAACGGGACACTTTCAGGCGCTTGGCCAGTTCTTCCTGGGTGACTCCGAAATCCCGCATGAGCTGCTGGTAGGCGGCCGCCTGCTCCAAGGGGTTGAGCTGCACCCGGTGGATGTTCTCCAGCAGGGCGTCGCGCAGCATATCCTCGTCGGCGGTCTCACGCACGATTGCCGGGATCACATCAAGGCCGGCAAGCTGGGCGGCCCGCAGCCGGCGCTCCCCCATCACCAATTCGTATTTGCCGTCCTTGGGTGGCCGGACCACTATGGGCTGCAGCAAGCCGAAATCCGCGATCGATTCAGCCAACCGCTCCAGTTCGGCCTCGGCG
>JAISTI010000018.1 GCA_031272685.1 Propionibacteriaceae bacterium
TCTCCGGCGGCACCATCACCGCCCCGTACTCGGCCGTCACCGACAACAGCGCCGACGTGCCGGTCAACATTTCCGGCGGCCACCTGGTAGCCAACACGATTGCCTTGGACGCCTACAACTCCGGCACCTACACCATCACCGGCGGCACGCTGGAAGCCGAAGTCCCCGTCGCGGCCCATGACCAGGGTGGCGATGTGCACATGACCATCTCCGGCGGCCAGTTCGAGGGCAAGTACAACCTCCTCGACGGCGACAACACCGACCTGCGCATCGAAGGCGGCGTGTTCAACATGAGCGAAGCGCTCGTCAGCGACAACCTGTACGAGGCCAGCCCGAACGGCTCGAACGTCACCATCGAGGGCAACGCCATCATCTACACCGCCCCCGGCGACCACTCGGTCACCGACATCACCTCCGGCATCGTCTTCGCGGACAACCGCGGCCAGGTGTTCGGCGACGTCACTCTTGCGGGCGACCTGGAGATCAAGGACGGCGAGACGCTGCTCCTCGGCGAGTCCGCCAGCCTCACCGTGCCGGAAGACGTCACGCTGACGGTCAACGGCACCATCGAACAGGAAGGCGAGCTGATCGCCGGCGACAACGTCGAAGGCAACTTGGACGGCGTCACCGTCACCCCGCTTCCCGACGAAGAGGACCCGGACTCCGGCGAAGAGACCCCCGGCACCGGTGAAGAGACCCCCGGCACCGGTGAAGAGACCCCCGGCACCGGCGAAGAGACCCCGGCCGATCCGGAAACCCCGAACCGCCCCGGCACCCCTGAAGAGCCCGCCACCCCGGCCCAGCCCGAGACCCCGGCCCAGCCGGAGACCCCCGGCGACGCCAGCGACTCCGCTGACCAGCCCTCCGCCAAGCCCTCCGTGGCCCTGGCCAAGGTGAGCGTCAAGGTGGGCAAGTTCACCGGCAAGACCGTCAAGCCGGTCGTCACCGTGAAGCTGCTGGGCAAGACCCTCAAGCAGGGCACCGACTACAAAGTCACCTCCATCAAAGCCAAGAAGGTCGGCGTGTACAGCGTCACCGTCACCGGCAAGGGCAAGTTCGCCGGCATGAAGACGGCCACCTTCAAGGTCATCCCGAAGCACAACAGCGTCCGCAAGCTGGTGGCCGGCGATGACTCCGTAAAGCTCACCTGGACGAAGCCGACCCAGGGCCTGAACCCGGACAAGATCCAGGTGCAGTACCGCGTCAAGGGCACCTCGAAGTGGACCGTCAAGTCCTTCTCCGCGAAGAACACCACGGTCACCATCAAGGGCCTGAAGGACGGCAAGAAGTACGAGTTCCAGGTGCGGACGGTCAAAGACGGCCTGACCTCGGTCTGGTCGAAGACCGCCACTTCCCCCCGGGTGAAGTAAGCCACAACTGAATAACCCCTAAGTGAATCCGCGCGGGAACCCCCTTCCCGCGCGGATTCGAATTTCTTAGGCAGGCCTCAGTTCTTTCAGGGATTAGTCAGGGGAGCACCTACTCACCTCGCGCCGAGGTGTGGAACTAAAGTGGTGGAAACGCTAGTGAAAGGCCTGTGATGACTGAAACCCCAGACGCCGCCCCGGATGTCTTCTCGTTGGACGCCCCCGCCCCCAGCCAGGCGGTCGTGCCCACCCAGGCGCCGAAGATGGCGCCGAAAGTCGACATCGACCAGGTTCCCATCCTCGACGCGAAAGTGGAAGAGTTTCTCGCCAGCGTGCTCGCCGTCGAGCCCGGCTCCCCGGAGGCCACCGCGCAGGCCGACGCGGTGCGCGCCATGGGCGACGCCGACATCCGCAAAGCCGCCGAAACCTCCAACCGGCTGCTGCAAACCCCGGTGCGGGCGGTACAGCAGGGCGGGGTCGCCGAAGGCTCAAACATCGCCAAAGCGCTGCTGGAGCTGCGCAAGACGGTGGAACAGCTCGACCCGGCGGGCGCCCGCGGCGAACAGAAGACGATCCTCGGCATCTTCCCCGCCGGCGGTGGCAAGATGACGAACTACTTCCGCCAATACCAGGATTCCCAAACCCACATCAACGCCATCCTGCACGCCCTGCGCTCCGGCCAAGACGAGCTGGGCAAGGACAACGCCGCCCTCACCCTGGAGAAGCAGCACCTGTGGGAGATCATGAAGCGGTTGAACCAATACGTCTACCTGGCCGAGCGCCTTGACTTCAAGCTGGAGGCGCAGATCAACCAGATCGAGCACACCGACCCCGGCCGGGCGAAGGCGCTGCGCGAAGACGTGCTCTTCTACGCCCGCCAAAAACACCAAGACCTGCTCACCCAGCTCGCCGTCTCGGTGCAGTCGTATCTCGCGCTCGACGTCATCATCAAGAACAACATCGAACTGATCAAAGGCGTGGACCGGGCCTCCACCACCACCGTCTCGGCCCTGCGCACCGCCGTCATCGTGGCGCAAGCCCTCAGCAACCAGAAGCTGGTGCTGGACCAGATCACCGCGCTGAACACCACCACCAGCCAGATCATCGAAAGCACTTCGGTGGCCCTGCGGCAGAACTCTTCCGAAATCCTCGGCCAGGCGGCCTCCGCCACTGTCGGCCTGCAGCAGCTCCAAAACGCCTTCGTGAACATCTACACCACCATGGACACCATCGACCAGTTCAAGGCGCAGGCGCTGGAATCCATGAGCCAGACCATCGGGGTGCTGGAAGACGAAGTCGCCAAGAGCCGGCTGTACCTCGACCGGGTGCGCAAGAACGACGAACGCCAAGGCCTGCCTGAGCTGAGTATCGACTGATGGCCCTGTTCGAGCGCAAGAGCCAAGACGCCGAGCCCGCGCCCGCGGCGCCCGCGGCGCCCGCGCCCTCCGCCGCCCAGATCGCCGCCTCGCTGGCGCAGGTTGAGGCGATGGCGGCCGGCGCCCCCGCCCCGGTCAAAGCCCGGGTGCGCTCCATCGCCGCCAACCTGCGCCAGGCACTGCCCCGCTTGTCCAACCTGGAAATGGGCAGCTACGAGGTCTATTCGGCGATGGCGACCGCCACCGACTACCTGCCTACAGCGCTGAACGCCTACCTGCGGCTGCCGCGCGGCTGGGCGGACACCCACCCGGTCGCCGGCGGGCGCACCGCGCTGCTGCTGCTCATCGACCAGCTCGACCTGCTGGACGTCGCCAGCCGGCGCATCCTCGACGCCGCCAACGCCTCCGACGCGCAGGCGCTGCTCACCCACGGCATTTTCCTTGAAGGCAAATTCGGCGAACCCGGCGCGCTGCGCGCCGCCCGCGGTTTCGGAATCGCCGACTCCCCCACCCCCGGCAGCTTCGGCGAGCTGCTCGCCGCCGGAGCCGGATCCCTCA
>JAISTI010000042.1 GCA_031272685.1 Propionibacteriaceae bacterium
CCCGCGACGAAGTGGCCGGGCTTTCGCACTCGCGCTTCCCGGTGGCCGGGCAGACCAACGACGACATCCTCGGCTTCGTGCACATCCGCGACATCCTCGGCCCCGGCGCCCAGCTGGACGGGTTGGTGGCGCAAATCGCGCGGCCGGTGATTTCGCTGCCGCAGAGCGCCAAAGTGCTCAAAGCGCTCACCGAGCTGCGCGCCGCGAAAGCCCAGCTCGCCATCGTCCAAGACGAATACGGCGGCACGGCGGGCATCGTCACCATCGAAGACCTGGTGGAGGAGCTGATCGGCGACATCACCGACGAGTTCGACACCGAAAACAGCGAGCGGATGCTCTCCGACACGGCGGTGGACATCGACGGGCTCACCACCTTGGAGGAATTCGAGGAACGCTTCGGATACACCATCCCCGAAGGGCCGTACGACACCGTCGCCGGTTTCGTGATGGCCCAGTTGGGCCACCTGCCGCAGGTGGGCGACCAGGTGGAGGTGGTGCTGGAAGGCGAGAGCCCGGCCGCCTTCGAGCTGGCCGTCACCGAGCTGGACGGGAAGCGGGCCGCCCGGGTGCGCTGCACCCGCCTGGCCGGCGTGGGCGAAGACGAAGACACCGACGCGGACGCGGACGGGCCTGGGGCCGATACGCCGTGAGCGAAACCCCCGACATCGGCGCGCGCATCGCCGCCGCCATCCGCCAGGCGGGCGGCCGGCTCGAAGGCGCGCCCCAGCTTTCCGGGCTGGAGCTGAACCCCGAAGGCGAGACGGCCACCTACTTCGCCGACATCGCCTGGCCGTACGGGCGGCGCCGGGAAGTGATCGGCATAGACGCCGGCGACTCGCTGTGGATCTACCCGCGCGACCCGGAGCTTCCGGGGCTGCGGCGGCTGGCATATGCCGAAGCGGCGGCGGAATTCTGCAACCGGCACCGGATTTTCCCCGAGCCGGTCACCGCCGCCGGGCTGGAGCTGGAGCTGGTCACCTACCGACCGCACCGGCGGGCCGTGTTGCGCGTGAACGGCGTCTTCGCCAAGGTTTACCGCCCGGAAGCGCTCGCCCAGATGGCCGAGCGCCAGCGCGTCCTCGCCGAGGCTGGGGTGCCGGTCGCCCGGATTCTCGCCACCGACCCCGCCGGGGTGATTGTGAGCGCCGCGCTGCCCGGCGAGCCGCTCAGCGCGCACCTGCTCGACGCAGCCCCCCCGGTTTCCGCCGCCGACCTGCTCGCGCTGCTCGACGCGCTGCCGCGCGAACTCACCTGGATGCCCCGGCGCCGCTCGTGGGCCGAAGCGCTCGGCTACTACGCGGCGGAGCTGGCGAAAGTGCTGCCCGAGGCGTCCGAGCTGCTGAACCGGCTTTGCGGCCAGCTTGAGCCCCGGCTGCGGCCCGGCGGCGACGATCCCACCCACGGCGATTTCCACGCCAGCCAGATACTTGTGGCCGACGGGCGGGTGAGCGGCCTGCTCGACCCGGACACCGCCGGGCCGGGGCAGCGGGTGGACGACCTGGCCACCTTCCTGGCCCACCTGCTCACCACCGACACCCAATCCGCGGCCGAGCAAGACCGGCTCAACGGCGTCGTGGCCGACTGGGTGCCGCACTTCGACCGTCGCGTCGACCCGGTGCAGCTGCGGCTGCGCGCCGCCGCCGTCGTCGTCTCCCTCGCCGGCGGCCCCTACGCGGCCCAGCTTCCCGGCTGGCAGAGCGCCAGCTGGCGGATGCTGCGCGCCGCCGAGGCGCTGGCGGAACAAGTGTCGGTGTGAGTGGATAGGATGGCGGGCGTGAAAGAGCTGTTCACGTCGGAGTCGGTAACCTGCGGGCACCCGGACAAAGTCTGCGACCAGATTTCCGACGCCATCCTCGACGCGATCCTTCAGCAAGATCCGCACGCGCGGGTGGCGGTGGAGACGGTCGCCACCACCGGGCTGGTGCATGTGATCGGGGAAATCACCACCGAAGCGTATGTGGAAATCCCCTCCATCGTGCGGCAAGTGATCTGCGGCATCGGGTACACCTCCTCCAAGGTCGGCTTCGACGGGGCCTCCTGCGGGGTGAGCGTGAGCATCGGGCAGCAGTCGCCCGACATCGCCGGCGGGGTGGGCCGCTCCCTCGAAGCCCGCTCCGGCGCTGGCGAAGACCCGTTCGAGTTGCAAGGCGCCGGAGACCAAGGCCTGATGTTCGGCTACGCCTGCGACGAAACCCCAGAGTTGATGCCGCTGCCGATCCACCTCGCGCACCGGCTGGCGCAGCGGCTGGAGCAAGTGCGCCGCGAAGGCGTCATCGCCGGGCTGCGCCCAGACGGGAAGACCCAGGTCACCGTCGCCTACGAAGACGGCAAACCCATCGGAGTGGAAACGGTGGTCGTCTCCACCCAGCATGCCGAAGACGTTGAACAGGAGGCGCTGGCGGCCGCGGTCTGGGAGCAGGTGGTGGTCCCGGTGCTGGCAGCCGCCGGGCAGTCTGCGAACGGGGTGCGCTGCCTGGTGAACCCCTCCGGGCGTTTCACCATCGGCGGCCCGCTTGGCGACGCCGGGCTCACCGGCCGCAAGATCATCGTGGACACCTACGGCGGGGTGGCCCGCCACGGCGGCGGTTCTTTCAGCGGCAAAGATCCCTCCAAAGTAGACCGCTCCGCCTGCTACGCGATGCGCTGGGTGGCGAAAAACGTGGTGGCCGCCGGGCTGGCCCACCGCTGCGAGGTGCAGGTGGCGTACGCGATTGGCGTGGCCCGCCCCGTCAGCATCTGCGTGAACACCTTCGGCACCGGCGTTGTCGACGACCGGAAGCTGGAACAAGCCATCGACAAGGTGTTCGATCTTCGGCCCGCCGCCATCATCCACGATCTCGACCTGCTGCGCCCCATCTACGCCAAGACGGCCGCCTACGGGCATTTCGGCCGCGAGCTGGCCGAATTCACCTGGGAGCGCACCGACCGCGCCGACGCGCTGCGGGCCGCGCTGGGCGTCTGACACCACCGGAAAAGAGGCACTGGCAATGGATTTCAAGGTAGCCGATCTCAGCTTGGCCGAAGCCGGGCGCAAGCAGATCATCCTCGCCGAGCAAGAGATGCCCGGTCTGATGGCCATGCGCGAGCGCTACGCCGCCAGCCGTCCGCTGGCCGGGGCGCGCATCGCCGGCAGCCTGCATATGACGGTGCAGACGGCCGTCCTCATCGAGACGCTGACGCTGCTCGGGGCGCAGGTGCGCTGGTCGAGCTGCAACATCTTCTCCACCCAAGACGAGGCGGCGGCGGCGGCCGTCGTCGGCGCGGGCACCCCCGAAAACCCGCAAGGGGTGCCGGTTTTCGCCTGGAAGGGCGAGACGGAAGACGAATACTGGTGGTGCGTCGAGCGGGTTTTCGACTGGCCGGAAGGCGGCCCCAACCTGATCCTCGACGACGGCGGCGACGCCACCTGGTACGCCCACGAGCGGGCTCCCGAGCTGGCAAAGGGCATCCGCGGCGTGAGCGAGGAAACCACCACCGGCGTCCACCGGCTCTACGCGATGGCCAAGGCCGGCACGCTGCTCTTCCCCGCCATCAACGTCAACGACTCCGTCACGAAATCGAAATTCGACAACACCTACGGCTGCCGCCATTCGCTCATCGACGGGATCAACCGCGCCACCGACGTGCTCATTGGCGGCAAGCTGGCGGTGGTGTGCGGCTACGGCGATGTCGGCAAAGGTTGCGCCGAGGCGCTGCGCGGCCAGGGCGCGCGGGTGGTCGTCACCGAAATCGATCCGATTTGCGCGCTGCAGGCGGCGATGGACGGCTACCAGGTGGCCCGGCTCGACGACGTGCTCGCCCAGGCGGACATCATCGTCACCGCCACCGGTTGCTGCGACGTCGTCACCGCCGAGCAGCTCTCCAAGCTCAAACACCGCGCCATCGTGGGCAATATCGGGCATTTCGACGACGAGATCGACATGGCCGGGTTGGCCGCCTGGCCGGGCATCGAAAAAGAAAACGTGAAACCGCAGGTGGATTTGTGGCGCTTTCCCGGCGGCAAAGAGGTGATCGTGCTCTCCGAGGGGCGGTTGCTGAACCTCGGCAACGCCACCGGGCATCCGTCGTTCGTGATGAGCAACTCCTTCACCAACCA
>JAISTI010000049.1 GCA_031272685.1 Propionibacteriaceae bacterium
GCCGACGCGGTACGGGTCGTAGGCGACGTAGAGGTCGACAGCGTCCGTGTTCTTCAGCAGGCGGTCGTAGGCGATGACGTAGGCGCCCTTGGCGTGCGCAGCGGAGAGCTGCTCGCCGAGCTGGGAGCCGTCGATAGCGCCAACGACGATGACCTTGGCATCCTGCTCGACCATGGCGGCAATCTGGGACTGCTGCTCGGAGACGCCGTTGTCGGCGAACTGCACGATCTGGTTGAAGCCGGCGGCGGAAAGGCCTTCGTTGAACATGTTCTCAGCGCGGACCCAGTTTTCCGAGGTCTTCTGCGGGAGCGCGACGCCGATGGTGGCGTCTTCGGCGAAGCCGGCGGCTTCTTCGGCGGCGGGCTCTTCGGCGGCCTGGGTGGCGGCCGGCTCTTCGGCGGCGGACTCAGTCGCTTCGGGCGTCTGCGTGCACGCGGTGAGGAAAAGGCTGCCAAACAGGGCGAGGCCTGCTACGGCGGTTGCGATTCTCTTCATTTTTCTCTCTTTCTTGTTTGTTTCTTGGGGTGGTCTTTGTTAGGGAGTTTGGTGGCACGACATGCCGGTGATGATGGCCTATGCGGTCGCCACCTTGTCGGCCTCCGCAGCCGGTGGCTCGGCGGAGACGTCTTCTTGCTTCTTCGGTTTGAGTCCGTCCATCAGCCTGCCGATAAAGCTCGGCTTGCCTTGGATCTTGTTCATCACGTCGAAGGTGACCGCCAGCAGCAGGACGCAGCCCTTGACGATCTTGCCGATCTCGGTGCCGAGGCCCAGAAGCTGGATGCCGTTGTTCAGGACGGCCATCACCAAACCGCCGACGAGGGAGCCGGTCACGGTGCCGATGCCACCGTAGACGGCCGCGCCACCGACGAAGACGGCGGCGATGACGTCCAGCTCCCAACCGGTGCCGTCAGCCGGACCGGAGGCGTGCGAGCGGCCGATGAACATCATGCCGGCCAGGGCGGCCAGGATGGACATGTTCACCATGGTGAAGAAATAGGTGCGCGGGACGTTGATGCCGGTAAGGGGCGCGGCGAGGCGGTTGCCGCCGACCGCGTAGATGTGCCGGCCGAACGCGGTGCGCTGGGACAGGATGTGGTAGAAGATCGCGAGCACGATGACGATGACACCCGGGATCGGGATGGCGGTGTAGGTGCGGCCTTCGAGGTCGGAGTGCCCGGAGCCGAACAGCCAGGTGACATAACCGATGACGACGGTGAACAGGGCGGCCTTCGCGCAGGTGACCCACAGGGCTTCGGCTTCGCCGACCAGCTCGATGCGCTTGGCGCGGCCGCGCAGCTTCGACCACCACACGAAGGCGATGGCGAGCAGCCCGCAGACCAGCGTGGACATGTTGATGCCGATGTTGGGGCCCCAGTCGGGCAGCGAGCCGTTGGCGCTGGAACCGCCCAGCACCCAGAACTCCTGCGGGGTGGGCACGGACAGCGAGTTGCCGATGGCCGTCTGCCAACCCCGGAAGAGCATCATGCCCGCCAGGGTGGTGATGAAGCCTGGGATGGTTAATTTCGCCAGGAAGAAGCCGTGGAACGCGCCGACGGCCGCGCCGACGGCGAGGCCGAGCAGGATGCCGCCCCACCAGGGCACACCGTAATCGGACATCGCCAAGGCGACGATGATGCCCACGAACGCCGCCACCGAGCCGACCGAGAGGTCGATCTGGCCGATGACGATCACCAGCACCATGCCCATGGACATCAGGAAGACGTAAGAGTTGCCGTTCACGATGTTCATGGCGTTGGTGGGGGTGAGCACCTTCCCGCCGGTGAGGATCTGGAAGAGGATGATCAAGAACAGCAGGGCAAAGATCATGCCCGACTGGCGGAGCGACCCGCCAAAGAACTCCTTGATTCGACTCATGTTTGCTATTTCCTTTTGGTTGTTCCGACTCAGGCGGCGAGCTGGCTCTCAATGCCAGTCATCATGCGCATGAGCTCTTCTTGGTCGGTTTCTTTGGCGTTCACAACACCAGTGATTGTGCCTTCGTGGAAGGCGTAGATGCGGTCGCAGATGCCCAACAGCTCTGGCAACTCGGAGGAGATGACCACAACCGCCTTGCCCAGGCCCGCCTGCTCGAAAATCAGGTTGTAGATCTCGTATTTCGCCCCGACGTCGATGCCGCGGGTGGGCTCGTCGAGCACGAGCACCTGGGGCTCGGTGAAGAGCCACTTGCCCAGCAGGGTTTTCTGCTGGTTGCCACCGGAGAGCTTGTCAATGCCCTCCATGATGGACGGGGTCTTGATGTGGAGATCCTCGCGCGCCTTCTCGGCGGCCAGCGCCTCTTTGTCGGTGCTGATCAGGCCGTGGTCGGAAACGCGGCCAATGGCGGCCGAGACGATGGTGCGGGCGACGGTGTCGAGCAGGTTCAAGCCCAGCATCTTGCGGTCTTCGGGAACGTAGACGATGCCGGCCTCGATGGCCTTCGGGACGGTGGAGGTGTCGGCCTTCTTGCCGGCGATGAGCGCCTCGCCGCCGAGGTAGGTGCCGTAGGTGCGGCCGATGATGGAGCGGAACATCTCGGTGCGGCCGGCGCCCATCAGGCCCGCGAAGCCGACGACCTCGCCGGCGTGGACATTGAAGGAGACGTGGTCGGCGGTGAACCGGTCGGGGCGGATGGGGTTTTGCACCGTCCAGTTCTTCACCTGGAACAGGACATCGCCCTCGTGCAGCTCGTGCGCCGGGTAGCGGTTGTCGAGCGGGCGGCCGACCATGCCGCGGATGATGCGGCCCAAATCGTATTCGCCTTCGGCCCGGCGGAGGGTTTCCACCGTGTGGCCGTCGCGGATGATGGTGATGGCGTCGGCGGTGCGCGTCAGCTCTTCGAGCTTGTGGGAGATCATGATGGAGGCGATGCCCTCGCCTTTGAGCTCGCGCAGGATGTTCAGCAGGTTTTCCGACTCTTCCTCGTTCAGCGCGGAGGTGGGCTCGTCGAGGATGAGCACTTCGGGATTCTTGGACAGCGCCCGGGCGATCTCGATGAGCTGCTGCTGGCCGACGCCGAGGTTCTTGATCGGGGTGTCGGGGCTGACGTCGAGGTGCACGCGCTCCATAATCTTCTCCGCGCGCTGGCGGGCGAGGGTCCAATCAATGAGCAGGCCCTGCTTGACCTCGTTGCCGATGAAGATGTTCTCGGTGACGGACAGCTCGGGGATGAGGGAGAGCTCTTGGTGGATGATCGCGATACCGACCTTCTCGGAGCTCTTGAGGGTCTTGAAGCGCTGCTCCTTGCCCTTGTAGAAGATCCTGCCGGTGTAGGTGCCGTAGGGCCACACGCCGGTGAGCACCTTCATGAGCGTGGACTTCCCGGCGCCGTTCTCGCCGCAGATGGCGTGAATTTCGGCGGGGTGGACGACCATGGATACGTCGTCAAGCGCCTTCACGCCAGGGAATTCCTTGGAAATTGACCGCATCTCTAGGATGACATCGGTGTCAGCCACCCGTTGCTCCTTTTGCTTCGACTCCGGGACACCAGGCACGCCAGAGGGCGCTGGTTTGAGTCAAACTCTGTCACTAATGCCGCCAGGATGCAAGCCGTGAACGGATTTTGTTACCGTTTTGTTATTCATGGTTCAAGACTTGAACGCACGGAGGCGCCCAATCCACGGCCGCCATCGCCAGGTAGGCGGCGCCGTAAACCTCGGCGTAGTCGCCCCAGCGGGCCTGGGTGATCCGGGTGCTGCGGGTGGCGGCGGGCAGGGCGCGCTGGCGCACCTCGGCCCGTAGCGGCTCCAGCAGGATCTCCCCCACCACCGAGATCGCCCCGCCGATGATGACGGTGTTCGGGTTGGCGATGTTGACGATATTGCCCACCGCCACGCCAATGTGCCGGGCGAGGTCTTCCATCAGGCGCACCGCCGTGGTGTGGCCGCGGCGGGTCAATTCCACCCAGCGGTCCACGTCCACGTCCCCGCCGACGGCCGAGCTGAGCACATGCAGGAAGTCGGGCACGGACGCGATGGCCTCCAAACAGCCGCGGTTGCCGCAGCGGCAAAGCGGGCCGGACTCGTCGATGGAGTGGTGGCCGATTTCCCCGGCGGTGCCGTCCGCGCCGCGCACGAGCTGGCCGTCTTGGATCAGGCCGCCGCCGATGCCGGTGGCCAGCCGCATGTAGAAAATCGCCGGTTCGCGCAGGGTGGGTGGCCAGGCGTATTCGCCCAATGCCCCAAGATTTGCATCGTTGTCCACTGTGACCGGAAGCCCCAAGGCCTTGGAGAATGCGGCCGGAAGGTCGATGTCGGCCCATTCGGGCAACAAATTCGCCGCGCCGATGCGCCCGGTCATCTGGTCCACCGGGCCGGGAATCCCGACTCCGGCGTGCAGGACGTCTGAGCGCATCACCCCGGATTCGGCGAGCAGCTTCTCGAACAGCCCGGCCACGAGCTTGAGGCCCTCGTCGCTGCTGGTGCCGCGCTCGACGCGCTGGAAGGCCTCGCCCACCACTTGATAGGACATGTCCACCAGGCAGGCCCGCACGTGGCTGCGGCCGAGATCCACCCCGAGCACGAAGCCGGTGCGCACGTTCGGCTCCACCAGCTTGGCCCGGCGGCCGTGGTGGACGTGGTCGGTGACTTTCACCTGCCCGAGGTCGGCAAGATCGCGCACCAGATTGGTGACGGTGGCCGGCGAGAGCCCGGTGCGGCGGGCGATTTCAGCTTGCACCAGCCCGCCGGACGCGCGAACTTCACTCAGAACCCGCTGGGTGTTGCTCTCCCTGAGTGCGCTCGTTGAACCCGGTCGCTCGACCATGTGCCAAGTGTTCACCCAAAAGGCAGATGTCGTCAAGACTTGAAGGCAAA
>JAISTI010000073.1 GCA_031272685.1 Propionibacteriaceae bacterium
CCATCTTGCTGGCCACCTTCGGGGTGCTGGCCCAGGTGGCGCTGGTGGCCGTCTTCGCGTATTTCGTGCTCGGCCTGACGCCCATCACCTGCATCCTGCTGGGGGCGGTGCTCTCCCCCACCGACTCGGCGGCCGTATTCTCGGTGTTGCGCAAGGTGCCGCTGCCATCGCGGGCGCGCGCCACCCTGGAGGCCGAGTCCGGCTTCAACGACGCGCCCATCGTGCTGCTGGTGGAGGTGGCGACGGTCTGGTCGCTGAGCGGCATCGACGACAATCCCGTCCTGCTGCTGGGCACCATCGTCGGCGAGCTGTTGGGCGGCATCGCCATCGGGGTGGCCGTCGGCTGGCTCGGCGCGCAAATCATGCACCGGATCGCGTTGCCGGCCTCTGGCCTGTACCCGCTGGCGGCGCTCGGCTGGGCGGTGCTGGCCTATGGCGCCGGCGGGGCGGCGCACTGCTCCGGCTTCGCGGCCGTCTACGTGGCGGCGGTGGTGCTTGGAAATTCCCGGCTGCCGCACCGCAACGCCACCCGTTCTTTCGTTGAAGGCATCGGCTGGATTGCCCAAATCGGCCTCTTCGTGATGCTCGGCCTGCTCGCCGACGCGCTCAACATCGCGCCGCAGGCGGCCATCGGGGCGGTGGCCGCCGGGCTGTTCCTGACTTTCATCGCCCGGCCCATCGCGGTCTTCCTGTGTTCGGTGTGGTTCAAGGTGCCGCTGCGCGAGCAGGCGTTCGTCTCTTGGGCGGGGCTGCGCGGCGCGGTACCCATCATCATGGCGCTGGTGCCGCTGGCGGCGAATGCCCCAGATTCGATGCTGCTGTTCGACACCGTCTTCTGTTTCGTCATCATCTTCACCCTGCTGCAGGCGCCCACCCTGGGCTGGGTGGCCCGGCTGCTCAAGATTTCCAAGGGCGAAGACCCGACCGACATCGAGATTGAGTTCGCCCCCCTCGACAACATCAAGGCCGACATGATGGAGGTGCGCGTGGAGCCCGGCTCGCGGCTGCACGGCATCGCCATCCGCGAGGTGCGCCTGCCCAAGAATTCGGTGATCTCCCTGATCGTGCGCGACGACGAGCCCTTCACCCCCAAAGCCGACGACCGCATCCTCACCGGCGACGCCCTCCTGGTCGTCACCCGCAGCTCCGACCGCAAGAAAGTCGAAGCCCGCTTCAAGGCCCTTTCCGACAACGGCCGCCTAGCCAATTGGCTGCCATAAGGCGCTTAAGGTTTGGGCCCAGGTGAACTGGAGTCGTAGCCCCAGTGGCGCTGGTGAAGGAAGGTGCCCCCCTCACTCTTCGGATTCGGATTCGCCTTCGGCGGTTTCGGTGGATTCGGGGAGATCGCCTTCGTCGTCGACCGGGGTTTCCTCGGGCTCGGGAGTAGCTGACGAGGTGACGGTGATGCCGGGGGTTTCGGTGGCGGAGGCGAGCTGCGGCAGGCAGACCGGGCCGGTCACCGGCAGCGATTCGGCCGGCTCCTCGACTCGCAGGTCTACCGTGTAGCCGGGGCCGAGGGAGAGATCGACGATGTGGTCGGTGCGGCCATCGCCGCGGATCACCGGGTCTTTGAAAAAGCCGGCCACCAGCAGCACCTCGGGGTCGGTGGCCGAGCTGCCCACCACCTCGACCGGCGAGCCGATTTCGACCTCTCCGTTCTTCACCGAGAGCACATGGAACTGGTAGTAGCGCAGGTAGGTGGAGGTGCGCTTGCCTTCGCCGTCGGGAGCCCCGGAGTTGTAGATGCGGATGGTGACGTCGTCGCCGGTCAACTCGGTGCCGACATCCGTCGCCACGCACACGTCGGCGGCTTTCGGGCCGGTGCCCTTGCGGATTTCGTTGTAGCCCCAATACACCGCGTAGGCCACCACGCCCAGGCAGGTCAGCATCACCAGCGGGGTGATGATGAGCTTGGCGACGCGCGGCATGGGCCTAGTTTATGGGATTACCTTCCCGTGCCCGCATAAACCACGGCTTCTTCTTCGGAATCCAGCCCGAAAGCGGTGTGCGCCGCTCGGACAGCCTTATCGACGTTTTCCGAAGACACGGCGACCGAAATGCGGATCTCCGAAGTGGAGATCATCTCGATGTTCACCCCGGCGGCGGCGAGCGCGGCAAAGAATTTGGCCGTCACGCCCGGATGCGAGCGCATCCCCACCCCCACCACCGAAACCTTCCCGATGGCGTCGTTGTAGCTGACGTCGCTGAAGGCCACCTCGTCTTGGACGGCCGCCAGCGCGGCCAGCGCGTCCTTGCCAGCCGCCTGCGGGACGGTGAAAGAGATGTCGGTGCGGCCCGGCCGGTCGGTGGAGACGTTCTGCACAATCATGTCGACGTTGATGTCGGCGGCGGCGATCGCCTCGAAAATCTTGGCGGCGGCGCCGATGCGGTCCGGCACGCCGACGATGGTGACCTTGGCCTCGCTGCGGTCGTGCGCGACGGCTGAAATCAGCGGCTGTTCCACGTCTTCCTCCTTGTGAATGTCTTTTACCCAGGTGCCGGGGTTGTTTGAGAACGACGAGCGCACATGTACCGGCACATGCTCGCGGCGGGCGTATTCCACACAGCGCAGGTGCAGCACCTTCGCCCCGCTGGCCGCCATCTCCAGCATCTCCTCGTAGCCGATTTCTGGAATCCGGGTGGCGCCGGGCACGATGCGCGGATCGGCGGTGAAGACGCCGTCCACATCGGTGTAAATCTCGCAGAATTCCGCGCCGACGGCCGCCGCCAGCGCCACCGCCGTGGTGTCGGAGGCGCCCCGGCCGAGGGTGGTGATGTCTTTGGTGGTTTGGGAGACGCCCTGGAACCCGGCGACGATGACGATGTCCTCATCTTCCAGCGCGCTCAGGATG
>JAISTI010000133.1 GCA_031272685.1 Propionibacteriaceae bacterium
CGCAGATCGCCAAGCTGGAGCAAGAAGTCGCCAAGCCAGACCTCTGGGACGACCAAGAGCACGCCCAGGCCGTCACCTCCAAGCTGTCCCGGCTGCAATCCGAGGTGGACAAGCTCGCCGCGCTGCGTTCCCGCCTCGACGACCTTGCGGTGCTGATCCAGCTTGCCGACGAAGAGTCCGACGCCGCCGCGCTGGCGGAGGCTTCCGACGAGCTTCCCGGATTGAAAGCCGAGATCGACGCCCTGGAGGTGCGCACCCTGCTTTCGGGGGAATACGACGAGCGGCACGCGCTGGTCACCATCCGCTCGGAGGCCGGCGGGGTGGACGCCGCCGACTGGGCGGCGATGCTGCTGCGAATGTACCTGCGCTGGGCCGAACGGCACGGCTACCGCACCGAAGTGCTGGAAACCTCCTACGCTGAAGAGGCGGGCATCAAGTCGGCCACTTTCCGCGTGGACGAGCCTTTCGCCTACGGGCTGCTGTCCATCGAGCAGGGCGTGCACCGGCTGGTGCGCATGTCGCCGTTCGACAACCAGGGCCGGCGCCAGACCTCGTTCGCCGGGGTGGACGTGCTGCCCGTCACCGAGGAGACCGACCACATCGACATCCCGGAGGGCGACATCCGGGTAGACGTCTTCCGCTCCTCCGGGCCGGGCGGCCAGAGCGTGAACACCACCGATTCCGCGGTGCGCGTCACCCACATTCCCACCGGCATCGTCGTCTCCTGCCAGAACGAGAAATCCCAACTCCAAAACAAGGTGGCCGCCATGGCGGTGCTGCAATCCCGGCTGTTGGACAAGCTGCGCGCGGAGAAGGAAGAGGAGATGCGCGGGCTGAAATCTGACGGCAACTCCTGGGGTTCGCAGATGCGCTCCTATGTGTTGCACCCGTACCAGATGGTCAAAGATTTGCGCACCGGCTACGAGAGCGGCAACGTCGACGCGGTGCTCGACGGGGACATCGACGCCTTCATCGATGCCGGAATCCGTTGGCGCGCCACTGAAAACAAACGTTGAGCCGCACTTGAGACACGCCTGCGGCCCGCCGGTGAAATGGCTTGCCTATCGGCTCCTTGCGGGTAAAGTGGCGCTTCAGACCGGCTGAGCTTGCTCAGGAACTTCCCCATCGTCTACCCGGCCTATATTCCGCATGATCCGTTTCGAGGACGTCTCGAAGACCTACAAGGGTCAGTCCCGCGCTGCCCTGAAGCATGTGGACCTCACTATCGACAAGGGGGAATTCGCCTTTCTGGTGGGCACTTCCGGCTCCGGCAAATCCACCTTCCTGCGGCTAATCCTGCGCGAATACCTGCCCACCACCGGCCGGGTGTATGTGGCCGGGCGGGATCTCACCCGCATGCACAACTGGCGGGTGCCGGCGCTGCGGCGCGAGATCGGCACCGTCTTCCAGGATTTCCGGCTGCTGCCGGGCAAGACGGTCTTCGAAAACGTCGCCTTCGCGCTGCAAGTGATCGGCAAATCGCAGAGCCTGATAAAGCGGGTGGTGCCCGAAACCCTGGAACTGGTGGGGCTGACGGGCATGGGGGACCGGCTGCCCGGCGAGCTTTCCGGCGGCGAGCAGCAGCGGGTGGCCATCGCCCGCGCCTTCGTCAACCGCCCGAAAATCCTCATCGCCGACGAGCCGACCGGCAACCTCGACCCGCAAACTTCCGTGGGCATCGTGCGGCTGCTGGATCAGATCAACCGCGCCGACACCACCGTCGTCATGGCCACCCACGACGCCAGCATCGTCAACCAGATGCGCAAGCGCGTCATTGAGCTGGACCACGGCGATCTGGTGCGCGACCAAGCCAAGGGCGTGTACGGGTACTGAGGTGGTGTGATGCGGCATATTCTGCGTGAGACGCTTTCGGGCCTGAAGGCCAACGCCTCCATGACGGTGGCGGTGGTGGTGACGATGTGGGTTTCGCTTTCGCTGTTCGGGCTGGGGCTGCTGGCCGCCGAGCAAGTGGAGCTGATCAAGGGCCGCTGGTACGACCAGATCGAGATTTCCGTCTTCATGTGCGTGCCGGATTCCAGCGCGCCCACCTGCACTCCCGGCGAGGGCACCACCGACGCCCAGCGGGCCATCATCAAGCAGGCGCTGGAAGAGAACCCCGAGGTCGAGAGCGTCTACTACGAAGACAAGGCGCAGACGTACCAAGATTTCAAAGAGGTCTACAAAGACAACCCGATCATCAACGAGATGACGGAAGACATGATGCAGGATTCCTACCGCATCAAGCTGAAAAACCCCGAGGAATACCTTGGGGTGGTGTCGGAGCTGTCCGGGCTGCAGGGCGTGGAATCGGTGCAAGACCTGCGCAAATACCTCGACCCGCTGTTCGCGTGGCTGAACCTGGCCCGGGTGGGCACCATCGGGTTGTCGGTGTTGCTGCTGGTGGCGGCCGCGCTGCAAATCGGCAACACCTTGCGGTTGGCGGCGTTTGCCCGGCGGCGGGAAATCGGCATCATGCGCCTGGTGGGGGCCTCGAACTGGTTCATCATGCTGCCGTTCCTGTTGGAGGCGCTGATCGCCGCGGTCGGCGGGGCGCTGCTGGCCTGCGGGTCGCTGGCGGCATTGGAGTATTTCGTCATCAAAGGGCGGGCCGCTGTCCAATTGACCAGCGTGCGCTGGATCGACTGGCCGGCTGTGAGCGTTTCAATGCTGTGGATTGTGCTGGTGGGCGTGGTGCTATCCGTCCTGCCCACCATCATCGCCACCCGGAGATTCCTGAAGGTGTAGGTGCGCTGATGGGTCATTCG
>JAISTI010000149.1 GCA_031272685.1 Propionibacteriaceae bacterium
CGCCGCGGCGGCCTTTTCGCCAACAAGCCGGTGTTCTACGTGCTGAACTTCATGGTGAACTTCATCCGGCCGATCCCGTTCATCATCTTCCTGGCGGCCATCCGGCCGGTCACCATCGCCGTCACCGGGCATTCCATCGGCATCGAGAGCGCCATCTTCCCGATGAGCATCATGTGCGCCATGGCCACCTCGCGGCTGGTGGAGCAGTCTTTGGTGGGCACCGACCCCGGCATCATCGAGGCCGGCCGGGCGATGGGCGCCTCGCGCATGCACATCCTGGTGCGCATCCTCATCCCGGAGGCGCTCGGCCCGCTGATCCTGGGCTACATCTTCCTGATCATCGGAATCCTCGACATGTCGGCCATGGCGGGCGCGGTCGGCGCGGGCGGCCTGGGCAACTTCGCAATCCAGTGGGGGCACAACAAGTACAACTATGTGGTGGTCTGGGTGGCGCTGGGCATCATCATCGTCATGGTCCAGATTGTGCAGAGCTTCGGAAACTGGCTCTCCCGCAAGGTGATACACCGGTAGGGTGTTTGCGACAAGGAGGTTGTGGTGGCAAGACGCCAACTGCCCAAACTGAAAGATTTCCTGCCCCTGCTGCAGCCCGACCCGATTATCTGGGACGGCAATGAGCGGCGGCTCTCCAAAGCCCACACCATCGAAGATCTGCGCACCATCGCGTACCGGCGCACCCCGAAAGCCATCTTCGACTATGTGGACGGCGGCTCCGAATACGAGGCCACGCTGCGCAAGTCGCGCAAGCTGTTCCGCGAGCTGGAGTTGGTGCCGACGGTGATGGTGGACGTCGAGAATGTGGACACTTCACGGGACATCCTGGGCAAGCCGGCCAACTACCCGTGGGTGTTCACCCCGACCGGCGTCACCCGGGTGATGCACCACGAGGGCGAGATCGCGGTGGCCCGCTCGGCGGCCCGCTTCGGGGTGCCGTATGGCCTGTCCGTCATCTCCACCACCCTCATCGAAGACCTGGCCGCCGCCGCGCCGGACGGGCGGAACTTCTTGGGCTCCGGGGTGCCCGCCGACCGGGAGCTGGGCAAGAGGCTCTTCGACCGGGCGAAGGCCAACGGTTTCGAGGCGCTGGTGGTGTATGTGGACGGCGCGACCCCGGGCGCAAGGCTGCGCGACCGCTACAACGGGCTTACCATCCCGCCGCATCCCACCTTGAAGACGTTCGTAGACGGGGCGCTGCATCCGAACTGGTGGTTCAACTTCTTCACCACCGAGCCAATCTCCTTCCCGAACGTGGACATCCCGCCGGGCGGGTCGGTGCACGAGATTTCGTCGCAGCTCGGCAACCCGGCCGCCTCCATCAAGGATTTCGAGTGGGTCGTAAAGGAGTGGGGCGGCCCGGTCGTGGCCAAGGGCATGGCCACCGCGAAGGATGCCCGCCGCCTGGTGGACGCCGGGGCGGCCGCCGTGGTGCTGTCGGCGCACGGGGGCCGGCAGTTCGACCAAGGGCCGCTGCCGCTGCGGGCGCTGCCTTCGGTGGTGCAGGAGGTCGGCAAAGAGGCGCAGGTCTTCATCGACACTGGCGTGCTCAACGGCGCCGACATTCTGGCGGCCGTCGCCCTCGGCGCGACGGGTGTCTTCATGGGCCGGGTGTATCTGTACGGCCTGATGGCCGGCGGCGAGCGCGGTGTCGACCGCGCGCAGGAAATCCTCGCCGAGCAGATGGTTCGCATCATGAAGCTCATGGGCGTAACCGCTCTGGACCAGCTCACTCCAGACCAGGTAATCCTGCCCTAAGACGGAATCTCCATCAGGAACAGGCGGGCGGAGCGCGACTTCCACATGCACGAACGTGCGTAATTGGAGTCAAGATGTTCACCACATCGCGGGAAGCGGGGCAGATTGTCCGCTCACTGCGTGAGGCTGCCGGGTTAACCGGCGCGGAGTTGGCTGAGCGCGCCGGTGTTTCGCCGCGTTGGCTCGTCAATCTTGGGAGCTGGAAGCCGCACCTGGACATGGCGAGAGTAATGGACTGTCTGCAAGCCCTCGGATACGGTTTGGACGTCACTGCCCTTCCCGACTCGTGGGCGGAGTGAGCATGGCCGAACCTTCAAGGCGTAATCAAGGCTCGGTTTAGGGTTTTCAGGCGTGGGGGCGGCGGCTGGCTTGAGACTGTGGAACCGGGCCGTTTCCAGCAGGGGGCAGCCGTTGGTAGCGTCGCAAATCCAAGCGACCTTTGGGGAAGAAGATGCGTCTTGCGAAAAGACTGGGCAGCCTTGCGCTCACCGCCGGGCTGGCCCTCGGGCTACTGGCCAGCGCCCCGGCGAGTGCCGAAGCCCTCACCGCCGCGCCCAGCGGCGTCAGCGCCGTCGCGCCCACCAACACCACCATCACCGTGGCCTGGAAGAGCGTGAAGAAGGCGGCCGTCTACAGCGTGCGCTACGCCACCGACAAGAAATTCAAAACCGGCAAGACCAAGCGCACCACCGAACCCAACGTCACCATCAAGAACCTGGTGAAAGGTACCACCTACTACCTCAAAGTGCGGGTGCTGGACGCGAACCTCAAGCCGGTGACCAAGTATTCCAAGGCCGTCAAAGTGAAGACGCCGAAAGCGAAAGCCACCACCTTGCCCCGGCCGACCGGCCTGCGG
>JAISTI010000205.1 GCA_031272685.1 Propionibacteriaceae bacterium
TGCCGACGAGGGTGCCGATCAGGGCGATGCCGCCGGCGATCAGTATGCTTCTCATTCGCCCCCCAGGAGTTCAAAAGCGATGCCTTCCAACGCTATCCCGCGGGAGGCCTTCACCAGCGCCACATCTGACGGCGTGGCGCAGCTGAGCGCGATTTCGGCGGCGGCTTCCCGGTTGGGGACGGCTCGCGCGTGGGGCCCGGAGCCGAACCCCGCGACGGTTTCGGCGGCGTGCTCGCCAACCGCTATCAGCTCGTCAACCCCTTGGCCGCGGGCGTATGCGCCGATTTCGCGGTGCAGTTCGGGCGCGTCCGGCCCGAGTTCAAGCATCTCGCCGAGTACGGCGATGAGTTTGCCGCCTTCTTGGCGCAGGCCTTTGAGCGCGTCGAGGGCGGCGCGCATTGATTCCGGGTTGGCGTTGTAGGCGTCATTGAGCACCAGCAGCCCGTCGGGGCGGCGGCGCAATTCCATGCGCCAACGCGAAAGGGTTTGGGCTTGGCTGAGGCCGTCGGCGACCTGCTCCACCGTCAGCCCGGCGCAGAGCGCGGCAGCAGCGGCGGCCAGCGCGTTGCCGACCTGGTGGCGTCCGGGAACCCGCAAGGTGACGGGGGCGGCGCCGTGGGTGTTGGTGGCGAGGGTGAACCGGAAGGCCAGCAACTCGCCTTCTTCGACGTCTTGCGCCCAGACGCCGAGTTCGCCGAAGCTGGGCTCGCCTTGGGCGGAAAAGGCGGCGACACGCCCTTGGGTGCGCCCGCGCATGGCGGCCACTGCCGGGTCGTCGGCGTTGAGGACGGCCCAGCGCACGTCTCCCTCGACGAGTTCGCCTTTGGCCTTGGCGATGTTCTCCGGCGATCCGAACTCGCCGATGTGCGCCACGCCCACGTTCAGCACGAGGGCGATGTCGAGGGGCACGATTTGCTTGAGCCGGCTCAGGTGGCCGATGCCGCGCGCCCCCATCTCGGCCAGCAGGTATTTGGTGTGGGAGTCGACGCGGCAAGCGGTCAGCGGCACCCCGATCTCATTGTTGAACGAGCCTTCGGGGAATACTGCCGGGGCGGCCCCGGCCAGCACCTGCCCCAGCAGGTCTTTGGTGGAGGTCTTTCCGGTGGAACCGGTGATTCCCAGTGTGACAAGGCCGTTCTCTTTGGCTTCCGCGACGATGCGGGCGGCGAGCACACCAAAGGCGGTCAGCACGTCCGGCACGGCGATCTGAGCGGCCGGGCCCGGCACTTCCCGGGAGACGAGCGCGGCGGCGGCGCCGTTGGCGGCGGCGGCGGCGGCGAATTCGTGGCCGTCGGCGTGCTCGCCCGGCAGCGCGGCGAACAGCGCGCCGGGGGTGGCTTTGCGCGAGTCGATGACGACGTCCGGGCCGACCAGCGTGTCCGGATCGCCTACCACCCGGCCATCCACCCAGGCGGCCAATTCCGCGGCCCGGCGGCTATCCATGGCCCGCCTCCCACAGCTCGCGCACCACCTGCGCGTCGTCGAAGGGCAGCACCTCTTGGCCGATTTCCTGCCCGGTTTCGTGGCCCTTGCCCAGCACCGCCACCCAGTCCCCTGGGCGGGCCTTGGACAAGGCCAGCGCTATGGCGCCGCGCCGGTCTTGGCCGTCGAGCACTTCGGCCCCGGAGTAGCGGGCCGCCTGAAAAGCCCCGGCCAGCACCTCGGCGCGGATTGCCGCCGGGTCTTCGGAGCGGGGGTTGTCGTCGGTGACGATTACAACTTCGGCGTTGGCAGCCGCCGCCTGCCCCATATCGGCGCGCTTGGAGGGGTCGCGGTCGCCGCCCGCGCCGAGCACCGCGATCCGCCGGCCTTCCAGCGCCTGTAGGGCAGCGGCCACCGCCTCGGGTGAGTGGGCGAAATCGACAAGAACCTTGGGCGCGCCGCCGCCCAGCTTCACCTGCTGCATCCGGCCGGGGGCGCTCACCGTGGCGAAACCCGGCAGGGCTTCGGCCAGCGGCACCCCGGCCTGGTCGAGCATGGCGGCCGCCAGCAGCGCGTTGCGGACGGAGAATTCGCCGGGCATGTCGAGCGTGAACTCATAGTCGCCGCCGGGGGTGAGCAAGCTCACCCAAGTGCCTTCCGGCGTGGGGGCAGACTGGGCCCGGTAGTCGCTCTCCCCGACCATCGAGACGGTGGCTAGCGGCAGCGCGCCCGCCAGTTCGCGGGCCAGCCGTTCTCCGGCGGGGTCGTCGACACTGAGCACCGCCTTGCGGGAGCGCCCGCCGGTGAAGAGCAGCTTCTTGGCCTGGTAATAAGCCTCGCGGGTGCCGTGGAAATCCAGGTGGTCGCTGCCGAGGTTGGTGAAGCCGGAGACGGCGAATTCCACCTCGTCCACCCGGCGCAGTACCAGCGCGTGCGAGGACACCTCCATCGCCACGGAATCGGCCCCCCGATCCAGCAGGGCTGCCAGCCCCCGCTGCACGTCCGGGGATTCCGGGGTGGTGATGGTGGTGCGCTCCAGCCGGAACGGCCGGCCGTCCAAGGTGGCCCCCAGCGTGCCCATGGTGGCCGGGCGGTGGCCGGCGGCGGCCAGCCCGGCGGCCAGCAGCGCCACGGTGCTGGTCTTTCCGGTGGTGCCGGTCACCCCAAGCATCAGCAGCCGCGTGGAAGGATGGCCGAAAATCTCGGCGGCGGCGGCGGCCATCGCCGCCCGCACATCGTCTGCCACTTCGACGGGCACGGGCACATCCCCGATGATCTGCTTTCCCGCGGCGTCGGTGAGAATCGCGGCGGCTCCGGCGGCCAGCGCCTGGCCGGCGAAGTTGGCGCCGTGGGTGCGGGTGCCGGGCAGGGCGACATAGAGCCAGCCGGGCTCCACCTTGCGCGAGTCCAAGCTGATGCCGGTGTACCCGCTCACTTCTTTCCCGTCTTCGGAGCCACCGGGTAGCTCGGCACTTTCCCGGTGGAGGGCGGCACCCCGTAGCGGTTCAGCACCAATTGCATGATGTCTTGCTCCGCTGGGCCGGCGACCCCTTGGCCGGAACGGCCGGCGCGCGGGTTGTCCACCACCACGTAGACCAGGTATTGCGGGTTCTCCACCGGGCCGATGCCGATGGTGGAGGTGACCAGCCCGTTGTAGCAGCGGCAGTCGAAGTCGTACTTCTTGGAGGTGCCGGTCTTGGCGCCGACCCGGTAGCCGGGGACGTCGAAGGTGTGCGAGGTGGAGTTCTGCGCCATGCCCTCCATCAGCCCGGCCACCTGCGCCGAGGCTTCGGCGGAAATCACCCGCTTGGGGGCTTCGCGCTCGAACTCGATGACCGATCCGTCGGCCAGGGTGGTCGATTTCAGGATGGTCGGCTTGTAATAGAGACCGCCGTTGACCACCGAGGCCACCGCGGCGGCTTCTTGCACCGGGCTGACGATCAGGGCCGATCCGCCGAAGGCGATGCCATCGCGCTGGTAGTCCTCCATGTCTTTGCCGGGCAGGATGCCCGCCGACTCGCCGGGCAACTCGATGCCGGTCTGCTGGCCGAGGCCGAAGGAGACGTAGTAGTCGCGCAGCACGTTCTTGTCCATGCGCCGGGCGAGCAGGATGGTGCCCACGTTCGAGGATTTCGCCAGGATCCCCTGCGCGTACATGGTGACGGTGCCGTGGCTCCAGGCGTCGGTGATGGGCTTGAATCCTTTGGCGCTCTTGACCGAAGGCGGCACGTCGATGACGGTCTTGGGGGTGATGGTGCCCGAATCGAGCATCGCCGCGAAGGTGAGGGTCTTCTGCACCGAGCCGGGGGTGTAGGCCGAGGAGACCGCCCGGTTGCTCAGCGCCAACTCGCTCACTTGGGCGCGTTTCTCTTTGTCCTCGGGCTGCATATTGGTCCAGTTGTTCGGGTCGAAGGTGGGGTAGTTCGCCATCGCCAGCACTTCGCCGCTGTTGACGTCCAGCACCAGGGCGACCCCGGAATCGCCGCGGGTTTCGACCACCCGGTCGGCGAGGATCTGCTCCACCTCGGATTGCAGCCCGGCGTCGATGGTGAGGGTGTAGTCCTGGCCGTTGACCGGCTGCACCGAGGTGCTCTGCCCGAGGGGGATGCGCTTGGAATCCCAGCCCTCGTATTCCTCATAGCCGTCGGTGCCGGCGAGTTCGTCGCGCAGTGTGTATTCCAGCCCGGCGCCGTTGTATTGCTTGGCCTCCTCGTCGTAGGAGATGTAGCCCAGGACGTTCGCCGCCAGGGTGGCGCCCGGATAGCGCCGCAGGGTGGTCTTTTCGACGTTGATCCCGAGCAGCTTCTCTTTCGGGTTGATGTCCTGATAGTCGGGGTTGCCTTTGCCTTTTTCGGTGACGGCCTTCGCCAGCTCCGAGTTGACGCGACGGTATTCGTCGTAGAAGCGCCGGTAGTCGGCTTTCGGCACCGACCTGGCGAGCACCACGTACCGGGACGCGGCCCTGGCTGGGTCGGTGATCTTGTCGATATAGGTTTGCGGGTCGCCCCCGATGTAGAAGGACAGCAGTTCGGCGAGCCGGGCGGGCAGGGTGGCGGCCGCCAGCTTGTCGTTTTCGGTCATCTTCTTCGCGTTGGGGGTGTGGTCGTCGTTCTCCACCCCGTTGGTGGCGATCATGCCGGGATCGGCGGTGATGGTAAAGGTCTCCTCGTCGTAGGCGAGCAGTTCGCCGTTGCGGTCGGTGATGGAGCCGCGCAGGGCGGTGAGGGTGGTGCGGCGGACCTCGGTGGAGTTTTCCCGGGCGTAATGCTCGTCGAGCACCCGCTGGGCGTCGATCGCCTGCAAATTCAGTGCTTGCACGCCCTCGACGGACAGGATGATCGCGAGCGCCCCCAGCAGGAAGTAGACGCGCGCCTTCGGCCGCCCCGGTCGGACCTGGCGGCTGCGCGGGCGCTTGGCCTTTTTCAGCAAGCCCATTTACACCTCCGCCT
>JAISTI010000005.1 GCA_031272685.1 Propionibacteriaceae bacterium
GGTAGCCAAATCAGGGTCAGCGAAGCTAGAGTCAGACACGGTCGGGGCCTTTCAGATAGACGTTGTGGTAACCACTATCTTCGAAGGGTTCCGGCCCCTACACCAACACCGACACACCCACCCCGCCCATCACACCACTACACCCTCGATTGTGAAGAGCCGGTTTTGGCGGTTACGGTGATCTGAGCGGTGCCCTTCTTCTTGGCGCTCACCTTGCCCTTGGACACGGTGGCCACCTTGGTGTTGGACGACTTGTAGCTGAGCTTGGCGTTGTCGCCGTCAGCCTTCGCGCCAATCTTCCAAGCAGCGCCGGCTTTCAGGGTTTTCTGGCTGGCGGCGGTGATCTTCGTCACCGGCTTGATGACCTTGACAACCACCAGGTAGTAATCCCATTCCCCGCCGTCGCGGTAGGCGGTCTGCACGGCCACCACCGTGGTGCCCTTCTTCTTGGCGGTGAGCTTGCCGAGATGGGTGGCGCTGACCGCTTTGCCGTCAGACTTGACGCTGTTCCACTTCTTGCCGTCTTTGACCTGCATGGTGCCTGACCAGGCGACGACGTCGCGCGGCAGATACCACGAGTAGTTGGAGTTGAATTTGAGCTGATAGGACTGGCCCAGGCCGAGGGTTTTGTTCACGACCGGCACTTTCGCCTGGCCGCTTCCTTTGCCTTGGAAGATGTCCCACTTCAGGGTCTTCGCGCCGCCGTTGGCCTTCGGGGCCGCCGAGGTGACCTTTGCCGCCGGGGCTTGCACATACTGCCCGTGGTGGAACTGGCCGTCGGCGTCGAGGTAGCCCTCGGTGAACCCGGCGTCGGTGGTGACACCCTGAACTTGGAAGTTCTTCACAGTCTGGCCGCCGCTAACGCCGACCGCCTTCAGGCTGGGCGCCATGTCGCGGGTGACGGTGTGCGGGTTGCCGGGGCCGGTGGTGTAGTAGACGTGTTTCTGTAGGACGCTGGCGTCGAAATCGACGCCCACGTTCACCACGTCGGGCTTGACCATGCCTTCGCCCTGGTTCAGGGTGTGGCAGGTGCCGGCGGTGTCCAGCCAGCAATAGCCGGTGCTCCCGGCTTCACCTTGGCTGGTGATCTTCACGAAACCCGGCAGCACATTGGCCGCCGGCTCGACGGAAGTCTCGACAAAATACACTCCGCCCGTCAGGCCGGTAATCCCGTCGAACCCATCGCCGTCTCCGAGAGTCTTTTGCACATTGGCGGGCACATTCACCACCGCATTAGCGGGCGAAACCGCAGCCGTAGCCGAAACCAGGCCGATGCACACCGAAATGGCAATAGCATTTACTTTATTCATCACTATCCTTTTCTGTTCTAACCCCTCTTAAAGGTGTAGCACCGGACGTTGCGTTTGGCGAATCGGGCTGTCGCGGCAGGCTCGAAATCGCCTGAACCAGCGGAGAGAATCCTCGGCGGTGTTTGCCAGCGAGGCCCGGAAGGAAAATGCGCTGCCAGAAGGCGGCTTCGAACCGATTATACGGACAGGGAATTGACGCGGCCGAAGTTGTAGTAGGCGGCGCAGGCGCCTTCGGGGGAGACCATGCAGGTGCCGATGGGGCGCTCGGGGGTGCAGCCTTTGCCGAAGACACGGCACTCCCAGGGTTTGAGCTGGCCGGTGAGGACGAGGCCGCACTGGCAGGCGGGGTGGTCGGCTTTGCGCTCGCCGGGCAGCTCAAAGCGCTCTTCGGCGTCGAAACGCCGGAAGCGGGGGGCGAGCCGGTAGCCGGACAAGGGGATATAGCCCAAGCCGCGCCATTCGAAGGTGTCCCGAAGGGCGAAAACCTCGCCGAGCAGCCGCAGCGCCTCGGTGTTGCCCTGCGGCAACACCACCCGTGAATATTGGTTCTCCACCTGGCAGCGGCCGTCGAGGTATTGGCCCAGCAGCATATCCACCGCTTGCAGGATGTCGAGCGGCTCGAAGCCGGTAATCACAATCGGCAGCCGGTAATTTTCCGGAATGAACTGGAAATGGTCGGCGCCCACTACCGTCGCCACATGTCCCGGCCCGATAAACCCGTCCAATTGCAGATTCGCGGTGGCCAAAATGGCCTCCAATGGCGGACGGATAAGAACGTGATTGGAAAAGACGGAAAAGTTCGCCACATCGTCTTTCTCGGCCAGCGTGAGGGTGAGGGCGGTGGAAGGGGAGGTCGTCTCGAAGCCGACGGCGAAAAACACCACCTCGCGGCCGGGATTGTCGCGGGCGATTTTCAACGCGTCCAGCGGAGAGTAGACGAAGCGCACGTCCGCTCCCGCCGCCTGCGCCTGCAGCAGCGAACCCTCAGTGCCCGGCACCCGCATCATGTCGCCGAAAGTGGTGAAGATCACCCCCGGCTGGTGCGCCAGCCAGACGGCGTCGTCCACCCGGCCCATCGGGATCACGCAAACCTGGCAGCCCGGCCCGTGCACGAACTCCACCCCCTCCGGCATCAGCTGCTCCAGCCCGTGCCGGTAAATCGTGTGGGTGTGCCCTCCGCAAATCTCCATGAACCGCAGCTTCCGGCCCAGTTTGCCCGAAAGCCGCGCAATCGCCCCCACCAGTTCTTTGGCGGCCGCCGGATCGCGGAACTCGTCTACGAATCTCATCGGATGTCCGTCTCCGAGTAGGCGTCCATTTCCTCATCCCATACCCGGCCGAGCTTGCGCACCTGCTCCAAGGTGAGCGCGGCCTCCTTTTCGTCCACCTTGGACAAGGCGAAACCCACGTGCACCAGCACCCAGTCGCCGACAGCCACACCGTCGAGCAGGCCGACGGAAATATCGCGGCGCACCCCGCTCACCGAGACGGTCGCCAAATCGCCGCCGAGGAGTTCGACAACCTCGCCTGGAATCCCCAAACACATATTTCCCCCTTAGCAAATCCGCGGCAGCGGGTCTCCGACGAGCATATCCACCAGCCGGGTGCCCCCGAAAGCGTTGCGGATGGCGACGACGCCCGCCGGTTCGGACCGCACCGCGCCAATCTTCGCGGCCGCCTGCGCCCCGGCCGCCCGCAGCGCCGCCAGCGCCGCATCGGCCGCGCCCGGCGCCACCACGGCCGCGAAACAGCCCTCGTTGGCCACATAGAGCGGGTCGATGCCGAGCATGTCGCAGGCACCCCGTACCAGCGGGTCGACGGGTATCGCCTCGTCTTCCAGTATCACCGCCAGCCCGCACGCCTTGGCCAACTCGTTGGCTGCAGTGCCCAGCCCGCCGCGCGTCGGATCACGCATCCAGCGCACGTCGGCGGCGGGAACATCAGCGTACAGCGCTTCCACAAGGTGGTTCACCGGGGCAGAATCGCTGCGGATGTCGGCTTGCAGCGCCAAGTTGCCGCGGGCGAGCATCACCGCCATGCCATGCCCGGCGATTGGCCCGGAGATGAGCACCTCATCCCCCACGCGCACGCGGGCCGCGCCCAGCTCGCGCCCGGCGGGCACCAGCCCCAGCCCAGCGGTGGTGATGTAAAGCCGGTCGGCAGCCCCTTTCGGCACCACTTTGGTATCGCCGGTGACGACGCGCACCCCGGCGCGTTCGGCCGCCTGCCCCAGCTCGCCGGCCAGTTGGCGCAGCTCGGCTATCAGCAGGCCCTCTTCGATGACGAAGGCCGCCGCGAGCCACCTAGGCTGCGCCCCGCACACCGCAAGATCGTTTACGGTGCCGTTGACGGCGAGGTCGGCAATCGAACCGCCGGGGAAGCGGATCGGGGAAACCACATACGAGTCGGTGCTGAAGGCGATCCGCCCCGGCAGCACGGCGGCGTCGCGCAGTTCGCCCGGATCGGGAGCGCCGAGCGCGGGAATGAACACCTCGTCGATGAGCTTGGCCGAGGCTTTGCCGCCAGCCCCGTGGGCCAAGGTGATGACCTCATCCATCATTTGCCTCCTAAACGCAGATAGCCCGCCAGCGCCTGCCCGAGGGCAAGCCCGCCGTCGTTGGCCGGGACGGTGTGGTGGGTCAGCGCGGTGTAACCGTATTCTGCCAGCTTGGCGCGAACCAGCGACGTGAACAGCCGGTTTGCGAAAACCCCGCCGGTCAACCCGACGACACCAGGCACGGCTACGGCCGCCACCACCTGCCGGGCGCAGAAATCGGCGAACCCGGCGTGGAACAGCCAAGCGAGGTCCGCGGCAGCTTGCCCATCGCGCGCCCCGGCGGCCAACCGGCGCACCAGCTCGCCCAAATCGCCACAGCGAACCGGGGTGCCCGGCGGTCGGCC
>JAISTI010000008.1 GCA_031272685.1 Propionibacteriaceae bacterium
TGAGCTTGGAGCAGAAATTGCCCACCGTCGCCCGCTGGAAGATGATCTGGTTCGTCTTGTCGAGGCGCAGCTGCGAGCCGTACACGCTGGAGTTGTTGGTCTGCTGCGATTTGAAGAAGATCTTCGGGGTGGTGCCGGCCGGGAAGGTGAACGTCATCGTGGCCGCGCGGGTGGTGGCGCTCATCTCGGTGGTGATGAGGTTGCTCAGGTTGTCCCGGGCGGACAGCCGGTAGTAGCCGACCTCGCCGTATTCGATGGACGGGTCTTTGGTGGGCCATGCGGGCTTGCCGCTGTATTGCAGCCGCTGGCCCCAGGGGCCGCTGGTGCCGGTGGCGGTGAGGTTTGTGATGGTGGAGGGCATGATGGGGAAATCCCCGTAAAGCGCGCACCCTTGGGAGGCGTGGGTCATGGAGAAGCCGCGGGTGACGGTGTTGCCGTACTTGTAGCCGGCGCCGTTCCTGCTGGAACTCCAGGTACCGGTGGTGCCAGATCCGGTGCCGTTGGTGTCGGGGGCGAGCTGCACCATGCCGAAGGGCATGGCCGGGCCGGGGAAGTCGTTGATGTCGCCGACTTGCCCTGGGCCGGCGGCTGTTCCGCCGAACACTTCTACGTAGTCAATCGGATTGGCAACCAGAGTTGCGGAGGCGGCGCGGGTGGCGCCGAATGTGAGCCCGGAGGCCATGAGGCCGGTGATCGCAAGGGCTATCACCGTCAACCTGACCCCCCTGGCGGTTGCTGGTTTATTCATATTGGGTTCCTTCGAGTCTCTGCATTGGGACTGTGACCGGGCGCGTCGATTGCCATGAGCGCGGCGCCGGCATTGGGGGTTCGCTGGCGATGACTTCGCTGTCGATCGATGCCGGTTCCGCTCTGGCTGGCTGTGCCGGTTTCTCGTCTGGGAGGAATCGAGCTTCCGACTGCCCTGCCTAGGCCACAATCTACTGCTATGTCATCGTTGTCATCAATAGGCTTTCATGACGTTATCGAATCGTTATAATACGTACAAACAGCCTTGACATCGGCAATTACGCCCGACCCTCCCCCGCGTCTATCGATAGCCACCCAGCCCTTAAAACGAGACACCCCGAATGTGGCACTTTCAATGCCTTGCGCCGCTAGCCGCGCAGCGAATGGCCGTTATGGCGCGTACCAAGGGCGTCTGAGCCGCCCGGGCAAGCGGGACGCGAAGGCCACTGCGGTCAGAACAGCTGCACCGGATTCACGATGTCGGCAACCATCAGCACAATCCCGCACAGCAGCAGGAAGCCGCCGACTACGAAGGTGACCGGCAGCGCTTTCGCGGTGTCGACGTGGCCAGGGTCGGGCCGGCGGCGGAGTTTGGCGATTTGGCGGCGCGCCCCCTCGTAGAGGGCCCCGGCGATGTGGCCGCCGTCAAGCGGCGGCAGCGGCACCAGGTTGAAGATGGCCAGGAACAGGTTCAGCGAGCCGAGCAGCGAGGCGAAGAGCACCACTTTTGCGGCGGCGTCCACCTGGTCGGAGGCGGCGACCTCCCCAGCGACCGCCGAGACGCCGACCACCGACACCGGGGTGTCTTGGCCGCGCTCGGCGCCGTTGAACATGCCGATCGCCACCTGCACCACGCTCACCGGCAGCTTGGCCAACCCTTCGAAGCTGAGCTTCGTCATCTCCCACATCTGCCCGAGGGCTTCCACCGGCCCGCCGCGCACCTGCTCGGTGGAAGCCTGGAAGCCGTAGTAGGCGCGGGTCGCGCCGGGATCGGAGCTGGTCGGGTCGGCGATGACGACGGTGTTCACCGCCGGCAGATCCACGCGCGTGCCGCCGCGCTCCACGGTGACGGCCGCCGGGCCGGCGCCGTTGGCGCGGATCAGCTCGGAAAGCCGCTCTTGGGTGGAGACGGACACGCCGTTCCAGGCGACGATGCGGTCCCCCGCCCGCAGCCCAGCTTCGGCGGCCGGAGACGGCGGGTCGTCAGCCGCGCACTCCGCCGCGCCTTCGGCCGGCACGCACGCCACCACGTTCGCCACCAAGGTGGTGGTCTGCCAGGTGCCGTAAAAGGCGTTGATGCCCCAGAACAGGCAGAAGGCGATGAGGATGTTCATGAACGGCCCACCGAACATCACGATGATTTTCTGCCAGGTTTTCTTCTGGTAGAACAGCCGCCCGTCGGCCTTGTCTTGCTCGCTGATCTCGTCCCACTCGAAGCCGCGCGCCTCGTCGGCCATCTGTTGCAGCCTCCGCCAGCGCGAGGGCTTGCCCGAATACGGCGGGTACATGCCCAGCAGCCGCACATAGCCGCCGAGGATGAACCACTTCACCCCGTATTCCGTCTCGCCGCGCCGGAAAGAGAAGATCTTCGGGCCGAAGCCGACGAAATACTGCGGCACCTTCACCCCGAAGATTTTGGCGGGCACCATATGCCCCACCTCGTGCAGCGCCACCGACACCATAATCAGCAAGAAGAAGGCGATCGCGCCCACCACCGTCCACAGGATTTCCACTATGCGCTCCCTCCCACGCTGTTGGCCGCCACATATTTGCCTGCCGCTTCCCTTGCCCAGGCGTCAGCGTGCAGAATCGCCTCCAGAGTTGGAGACGGGCCGTCGCCGAGAGGGCATTCTTGCAGCACCGCGCTTATCGCGCCGGTAATCTGCGGGAAAGAGATAGCCCCCGCGCAGAAGGCGTCCACCGCCACCTCGTTGGCGGCGTTGTAGACGGCCGGCCACACTCCCCCGCGCTTGCCGACCGCGCGGGCCAGCCCCACCGCCGGGAAGGTCTGCGAATCCAGCGGCTCGAAAGTCCACTGCCCGGCCTGCGACCAATCAACCGGGCAGGCGGCGTCCGGCACCCGGTCGGGCCAGGCGAGCCCCAGCGAAATCGGCAGCCGCATGTCCGGCGGCGAGCATTGCGCGATGGTGGAGCCGTCGCAGAATTCCACCATTGAGTGCACCACCGATTGCGGGTGCACCACCACCTCGATGTCGTCCAGCTCAACGTCGAAAAGCAGCCCGGCTTCAATCAGCTCCAAACCCTTGTTGACAAGGGTGGACGAGTTGATGGTGACCACCCGGCCCATATTCCAGGTGGGGTGGCGCAGCGCCTGCTCCGCGGTGACGGCGGCAAGCTGGCCGGCGCTCCAGCCGCGGAATGGCCCGCCGGAGGCGGTGAGGATGATCTTGCGCACCTCGCGCGGCTGGCCCGCCAGCAGCGCCTGCGCGATGGCGGAATGCTCGGAATCCACCGGGACGATCTGGCCGGGGGCAGCGGCCGCCTTCACCAGCGACCCGCCCACCACCAGCGATTCCTTGTTGGCCAGCGCCA
>JAISTI010000162.1 GCA_031272685.1 Propionibacteriaceae bacterium
GACACCTCCGCCTGCCAGGTTTACAAGGGCAAAGGCAATGAGGCCGCCAACACCAACGCCGCGGTGAAGGCCACCGCGGGCCGGGTGCTCACCTATGGCGGCAAGCCCGCTTGGACGGAGTTCACCTCGTCAAACGGGGGCTATTCCAATGCCGGTTCACAGCCCTACCTGGTGGCCAAGGCCGACCGCTGGGACGTGTTGGCGAAACAGTATTGGGCCATCCCGGTGAAGGCGTCCACCTTGGAATCGAAGTACGGCATCGGCGCGTTCAAGTCCATCACCGTGCTGGAGCGGGACGGGAAAGGCCAGTTCGGCGGGCGGGTGCTGTCCATCAAAATCACCGGCGCGAAGAAGTCCGTCACCCTCACCGGCACCAAGTTCAAGTCCGATCTCGGGCTGCGCGAGACGATGTTCCAAATCACCGCCGGTCTGGCCTCCGGCACCGGAAACTATGTCCGCTGGCAAAAGCTCGGCGGCTCGCGCGGCGACCTCGGCATCCCGACCGCCGACGAGGTGGCGGTCACTTCCCCGGTGTCCGGTCAGTCCGGGCTGGTCGCGGCTTTCGAGAAGGGGACCCTGTTTTACACTTCCGACACCGGCGCGAAGCTGCTGTACGGCCCGGTGCTGCAGGCCTATTGGGCGGCCGGCGGGCCGGCTTCCGACCTCGGATTTCCGACATCGGACGTCACCACCCCAACCTCGGCCTTGTGGGCGGCATTTCTGACCCGCCAGGTGGCTTTCGAGCGGGGGCTGATCGGCTGCAAAGAGACCGTCGCCAACATCGCCGAAGATTGCGTGGTCAGCTTCGGCTAAGCGACTCGGCTCACCCGGCGATGCGCCGGTAGACAGCGTCGAGGTCGATGTCCGGGTCACGCCGGGCCAGCCCGGCCATGCCGGGGTTGTCCGCGTAGCGCGGAATCAGGTGAACGTGCAGGTGGAAGACTTCCTGGCCGGCGACCGAGCCGGAGTTCACCAGCAGGTTCAGGCCTTCGGCGTCCAGCTTGCCGAGCAGCAGGCCTGCCACGTTGGTGACGGCCGGGGCGATTTCAGCCAGCGCCTGCGGATCGGCGGTGAGGTCGGCCACATGGCGCTTCGGAATCACCAAGGTGTGCCCGGCGTGGAACGGGTTGATGTCGAGGAAAGCGAAGGCGGTTTCGTCTTCATAAACCTTCTTGGAGGGGATTTCGCCCGCCAGTATCGCGCAGAAAATGCAGTCCATGGGTGAACTCTATGCCAAGCTAGGCGGGTGGGAAACGCAGTTTTGACGGGTTTGACGAGCGAAGAAGTGGCCGCGCGGGTGGCCGCCGGGCAGACCAATACCCTTCCGCCACGCTCGGGGCGCAGCACATGGGACATCGTGCGCGCGAACGTCTTCACCCGCATCAACTTCCTGCTCATGGTGCTCTTCATCATGGTCATTTCCACTGGCGCACTCTTCAACGCCCTGTTCGGCGTGCTCATCATCTTCAACTCCATCATCGGCATGCTGCAAGAGCTGAAGGCGAAGAAGACGCTCGACAATTTGGCGGTCATTTCCGAGGGCAAACCCCGGGTGCGCCGCGACGGGCGGCCCGTTGAAATCCAGCGGGACGAGATTGTGCTGGACGACATCATCGAGATTGGGCCCGGCGACCAGGTGGTGGTGGACGGCGAAGTCGTGGAAGCCTCGTATCTGGAATTGGACGAGTCGCTGCTCACCGGCGAATCCGACGCGGTGGACAAGGAGCCGGGAGACGAGCTGATGTCCGGTTCGCACGTCATCGCCGGCGTGGGGGCGTTCCGGGCCACCAAAGTGGGCGCGGATTCGTACGCGGCGCAAATCACCGCCGAGGCGAACAAATTCGCGCTGACGAAATCAGAGCTGCAAGGCGGCATCAACTTCATCCTGAAGCTCATCACCTGGCTGATGGTGCCGGTGGCGGCCGTCACCGTGTGGGGGCAGTGGACGCTCGGCGAGGGCGGCTGGCGCGAGGTGGTGCTGCGCATCTCGGGGGCGCTGGTGCCCATGGTGCCCGAGGGGCTGGTGCTGCTCACCTCGCTGGCTTTCGCCGCCGGGGTGGTGCGGCTCTCCCAGCAACACGTCTTGGTGCAGGAACTGCCCGCCATTGAGGGCCTGGCAAGGGTGGATGTGGTTTGCGCCGACAAGACCGGCACCCTGACGGAAAACGGCATGAAGTTCGACCGGCTGGTGCTGCTCGGCGCCGAAGGCGAAGAAGCGGTGCACGAAGTATTGGCGAACTTGGCCGCATCCGACCCGCGCCCGAACGCCTCGATGCAGGCGGTGGCGCGCGCATGGGACGCGCCTGCGAAGCCGGAGCCGTGGACGGTCAGAGCGCTGGCCCCGTTCACGTCTGCGAAAAAGTGGTCGGGGGCATCCTTTGACGGCCACGGCGACTGGGTGATCGGCGCGCCGGACGTGCTCGCCGCCGGCACGTCTGCGGCCGCGCAGGCCGAGCAGATCGGCGCCGCGGGGCAGCGGGTGCTGCTGCTCGCCCGCTCGGATATGCGGGTGGATGACGGCGGCGCGCCCGGCCACCTCGCCCTGGTGGCGCTGGTGGTGTTGGATCAGCGGGTGCGGCCCGAGGCGCGGGACACTTTGGCCTATTTCGAAGCCCAGGACGTGCAGGTGAAAGTGATTTCCGGCGACAACGCCCGCTCGGTGGGGGCCGTCATCGGCAAGCTGGGGCTGGACGGGCAGGATGTGGTGGACGCCCGCACGCTGCCGTCCGACTCGGGGGCGTTCGCCGACGAGGTGGAAGCCCACCACGTCTTCGGAAGGGTTACCCCGCAGCAGAAGCGCGAGATGGTGGCCGCGCTGCAGAGCAAAGGGCATCAGGTGGCCATGACCGGCGACGGGGTCAACGATGTGCTCGCCATCAAAGACTCCGATCTCGGCGTGGCGATGGGTTCGGGCGCGGCCGCCACCCGCGCCGTCGCCCAGATTGTGCTGATGGATGACGACTTTTCCACGCTGCCTTCGGTGGTTGCGGAGGGGCGGCGGGTTATTGGCAACATCGAAAGGGTTGCGAATTTCTTCCTCACCAAGACGCTGTACTCCATCCTGCTCGCGCTGTTCATCGCGGTGCGCAATTTCCAGCTTCCCTTCCTGCCGGACTGGCAGGTGCCTTTCCCGTTCATGCCAATCCACATCTCCATGGTCGGCTGGTTCACCATCGGCATCCCCGCCTGCATCCTGGCGATGGCCCCCAACAAGGAGCGCGCCCGCCACGGGTTCCTCGGCCGGGTGATGCGCTTCGGCATCCCCTCGGCGGTCATCATTTCCATCACCGTCTTCGCCGCCTACCTGGTGGTGTTGCCGGCGGGCGCCACCCCGGTGCAGGAATTGCAGGCCTCCACGGCCGCGTTGATGACGCTGCTGATGGGCGGCTCGTGGGTGATGATCACCACCTCCCGGCCGTACCAGTGGTGGAAGATCGCGCTGCTGCTGTTCTGCGTGGCGTGCATCGTGGTGGTCTACCTGCTGCCCGTCGATCCGGCGCTCGGCTACGGCTCTGCCTGCCAGCTGGGCGAGGTGGGGCTGGGCGCGTTCCTGGCCCACGGCGGGCAGTGTTTCTTCTGGCTGGATCCGACGAATCCGGCGATGATGGGCCCCGGCATCCTGTTCGGCCTGGCCGCCATCTTGGGTGTGGAAATCGTGTGGTGGGTGGACGGCCTGGTCTCGGGCAAGCGCCGGAAGGTGTTCGCGCTGCGCAAGAACCCGGCCTGAGCTTCAGCCGTCAATCTCCTCCTGGGTCAGGAAGCCGGATTCGACCAGTTCTTGCACGTTGTCTTTGGTGATCGCTACCGGCTCCAGCAGCAGCGAGGGCACCTGCCGCACCCCGTTGTTCGTGCTGGTGGTGGTGGCGGGTTCTTGGCCCATGGCCAACTGGTTGACGAGGGTGACGGCTGCCTGCACCAGCTCGCGGGTGTCTTTCCAAACGGTCATCGACTGGGTGCCCTCCAGGATGGCGCGCACATTCGCGGCGTCCGCGTCTTGTCCGGTGATGACTGGGAAGCGGGAGGGTTTGTACCCGGCGTCTTCCAAAGCGGCGGCCACCCCGGTGGCGATGCTGTCGTTTGGCGCCAGCACCGCGTCCACCCGCTGGCTCTGGTAGGCGCTGAGCCTACGGGCCATCTCGGTCTTTGCCAGCGCCGAATCCCAGCGTGGGACGGCGACGGGCGCCCACGCGGTTAGCGAGAGTTGGTCTTTCACCCCGGGGGTGTTGACCTTCCCGGCGATCGCGTACGGGCCGAGCACCTCCCAGGCGCCCTCGAAAGCCAGCCGGGCGTTGTTGTCTTCCGGCGCGCCGGCGAACGGCTCGACGTTGAACGGGCCTTCGTGGTTGTCGAGGTCCAGCTTGTCTTTGATGTACTGGCCCTGGAGCTGCCCGGCCTTGTAGGAGTCGAAAGTTAGATACCAGTCGGCGTAGGGAGTGTCGGTGAGCAGCCGGTCGTAGGAGATCAGTTTGACGTCTTTCGCCGCGGCCGCGGACAACTGCTCGTAGATGGCTTTGGTGTCGACGGGCGCAATCAGCAGGATTTTGGCGGTGGCGGCCTGCTGGGCGAGCTGCTCCGCCTGCGCCGCGCCGTCGTCGGCGTAATCGAGCAGCACCTTATATCCG
>JAISTI010000137.1 GCA_031272685.1 Propionibacteriaceae bacterium
GCGTCGAACCGCCGCTTCACCACTCTGGCGCGCGTCACCAGCTCGCGCATCCCCGCGCGGGCGCCCCAGAGCAGGTTGACGAAATAGTTCATCGGATAGACGAAGAACAGAAAAGATAGGAATGGCAGCGGACCGATTCCGTTGAAGAGGCCGAGCGAGAACAGGGCGAGGTGCAGGCTCGCGTTCAGGCCGACGGCGACGATGGAGACTGGCCCGCCGGTCGGAATCTCTCCCAGCCGCGTCTCGCCGCTGGGGTGTGCCCTGGCCAACGCCCTTTCACCAACCGTGTTGAACACCACCAAGCCCAGCCCGAAGGACAGGAAGAGGGTGACGAACGACGGTACCGGCGTGCCAGCCAGCAGGTAGGCCGCCGTGTGGACTACCGCCCCCGCGAGGCCGACGCACGCCGCCCCGGCGGCCGCCAGCCGCAGTCCGGAGCGGACCCTTTGCATCTGCCGCACTTGCTCGGCTTTGAAAAACTCGCGGACCGGCACGATCATCCCGATGGCGGTTTTCAGCGAGCCGACCGGCAGCAGCGCCACCACCGACTTGGTGTCGAGTTCCTCCGCCAGATCGGCGACCCCTTGGCCCGGCTCTTCTTCCTTGTCGGCGCCGGTCTTTGCATCAAGGGCGAGTTTCGCCAACCCCTCCCCGTCGAGCAGGCCGGCCCTCCAGGCGGCCACGACGCACCGCTGTAGCGTCTGCGCCGAGGAACGCAGCACGGCGGAACGCATCAATGAGTCGGAAATCTGATCTGGCAACGAGTGTTGGGACACCAACTCGCCGAGCCAGACTTTCACCTTCCCCTGATGCCGTATTGGCGGATAGGAATAGCGCGGCTCGATTACGGCCATGCCGTCGCGATTCCCCAGCTTGACCAACATCCCTTCAGGGTTGGTGAGGATGGCGGAGTATGCGTCAATGTGCACCCGCAGGGCATCGCCCGCCGGCAGGCAGGCGGAGGCGGTTGCGGCGACGGCAGGCACCTCCTCCCAGCGGACCGCCGTCACCGCCAGGGACTCAAGATAGGCGCGGAAAAGCCGCTCGTCCTGCATCTGCGCCGCGAGCGCAAGCAAAACGGGCAGGCCGTCCAAGCCGACGGCGAGCGCCTCGGTAGTTTCTCTCATCCCGTCAGGGAAACGCCCCAGACCTCGCCATTATTCCCTGGCGGTCACGACACGGGTCGGCGCGGCGGCGTGCCCATATTGGAGCGCGTTTTGCCTGCGGGGAGTTGTTTCCCCAGGTAAAGTTCGGGCGGGGATTCAAAGAACAGGAGAAACTGGTGAGAGCCAATAACAACGCCGTCAAAACCACCGCCGTCGCGGCTTGCACCATTCTTTGCCTGGCCGCCGCCGGCCCGGCCCAGGCCAAGAATTACACCGGAGGATCATGGGATTACTCCGCAGCGTCCGTGTCCATCGACAACTCGAATGCCCCCGCGTTTGTGAAAACTCCGACGTATTCCCGCTCCCCCAAGTACAACTCGACGCACTCCTACGAAACCCAGCCGAACACGATAAAGACGAAAGCGGGCAACGCCAAATACACGTTTAAGACTAAGTTCTTCCTGCCAATCACCTACAAGAAGAACGGGGATTTCTCCCTCACCCAGTCGTTCGCGATGAACTCCGACTACCTGTTTGTCTACTCTGCGAACCGCTCGAAGCCGGACACGGCCGGCTGGGTAACCCGCTACGACATCGACACCCTGTTGAAGGCCGGGGTGGACAAAGCCGGGACGAAGATGAAAGAGCTGCGGCTGGCGGTCACCAACATGGGGCTGGGGCGCAAGCTCAACTCCACCGAGAAGCTGGTGAAGGCGGCCATGAAAATCGGCCCGGCCATCGACTGCGGGCACGGGCAGTCGCTGTCCTACAACCCGGTGCGCGGCACGCTGTTCTGCTTCAAGTCGATGGAATCGGGACAGGCGAAGCTGCAGGAAATCAGCCCTACCACCCTCAAAGTCATCAACACCTGGTCTTTCAGCTCCGGATCCGTCACCATCGTGCGCAACCTGGATTGGGATTCCGAGGGGAACTTCTACTTCGACAAGCCCGCCGCGGGAGATAAGTCGATCCGGGTGTATTCCGGCTCGATTGGCAGCGGCAACAAGATCGTGCTGCGCCAGATCCTCACCCTCTCCAACCGGCCCGGCACGCTCGGCCAGGGAATTGGCGTAGACCGCGAAGGCGGCCGCCTCTACCTGCTCACCGACGGGGCCTTCTACTCCGTCCCGCTCGCCAAAGTGCTGGACGGGACGGCGACGAAGAAAGACATGCGCTACACCGTGCTCGACACCAAGCGCGAATGCGAGGCCATCAAGTTCGACGAGTCTGGGCGAATCTACCTGCTGCTCAACTCCGGCTCGGAAATCCTCGCCGCAACGTAGCGCAACGTCCTCCGCATCCGCTGCGCGCCTCCTTTCAGGGTGGGGCGGCCGAAGTTTTGGCAGCTAACGCGCGGTGGGCGCGACCGATCAGGCGGTCTGCCGAATCACTGTGTCTTCGAGTTCGGCGGTTGCCGCCCCGCGCGCGGGCCAAGCGGCGGTCAACTCGCGAAATGCGGGCAACTCCGGCAAGGGCACGGCCAGCGTCAGTTTCGCCGATTCTTCGTATGAGACGTCCAACACCTGCGCGCAGCGATCGGCGGCCCATGCGCGCAACAGGTGTTCCAGGTCGCCTGACACGGCAAATGGAAGCTCCACCAACACCAGTTTTGCGGGAATGAAATGAACCAGCGCGGCCTGCGCGAGCGCCTGCGTCACTGCGTCGGTGTAGGCGCGGATCAGCCCGCCGACGCCCAGCAGCGTCCCACCGAAATAGCGGGTGACCACCGCGACCACGTCCGTCAACCCGTGGTGGCGCAGCACGGACAGCATCGGCGCTCCCGCGCTGCCGGAAGGTTCGCCGTCGTCATTGGAACGCTGGACGTTGCCGTCCGGGCCGAGAATCATCGCGGTGCAGTGGTGCCTGGCCGAATAGTGTTCCTTGCGGACCTGCGCGATGACGGCGTCGGCCTCCGCGGCGCCGGCGGCCGGCGCGACTTTCCCCAGGAAGACGGACTTCTTCACCTCGACGCGCGAACTCGCGGCGGCAGAGACGGTCGAGATCGGCACGGAACCAGCATAGGAGATGCCGGTGGTCAGTGGTGCGCGGGGCGTTGGGGGCTATTGGCCGCGCTGGCCAACCCAAGTGCCCTCTTGGGTTTGCCGCTAGAGGCCGACGAAAGCGCCGGCCGCGAACATCAAGTCCAAGAAGTCTTCGACGGTCTCGCCGCGATTCCAGTCCCGCTGGAGTTCGCAAATCAGCTCAGGCAAGGTGATCAACTGCGCCCCGGCTTGCTCCACGCGCCGCAGCGCTGTTTCGTGGGCGAGTTTCGAGGTGCCTCCAATCGCGTCCACCACCGGGAATACCTCGTAGCCTTCTTTCAGGGCGTCCAGGGCGGGAAACGCCAAGCACACCTCCGTCCACAGGGCGCACATGATGAGCTTCTTGCGCCCGGTGGCTTCCACGGCTGCCACGAACTCGGCGTCTTCCCAAGAGTTCATGGAGGTGCGGTCATACGAGGTCACTCCGGGCAGGGCATCGCGCAGCGGCGGAATCGTATCCTGGTTGCGGGTGGTGGCCACATTGACGGTGGTGAGCACCACCGGCAGCTTGAACGTATTCGCCGCCTTCGCCACCAGCACGATGTTGCGGATAAGCTCAGAAGTGTTGATCGAGTTGACCGAGTGGATCTGCGTCGGCTGGTAGTCGATGATGACAACCGCCGCGTTTTGAGGCGTCAGCAAATGGTCTTTCAACGGGTCGCGAATAGGTTGAATGCTAGACATCATTACTCCTTCCAATGTCAATCATTGCCGCATTTAGGCCAACGGCGCAAGCGGAACGGGGTGAACCAAAGACAGCGATGCTATTTTCCTGGGGCCGGAGCCGCGCGATGGCCGTTCTGCGGACGGATGCGGCCCTAATGCGGCACTATGACTGATTGTGGCCCCTTTGAGGCAGTGGAGAACCTGAGAGTATTTGTGGGTTGGCTAGGTGGTTTAGTCTTGTGGAGCTGTTCGGCAGCAAAGCTGCCTATCAGCTCTGCCTGCTCGCACACGTCAAGAGCCGGGCTGCGCCCGCCTCTTGACGGTTCCGCCTGTCGCCGAGCACTCGTGAGCTGCGCTCACGGCGCTCGCCGCCAGTACGAAACCGAACGAGCCGCCCACTGGGCGGCTCTTGTGTGCTGTCTCGTTCGTGGAGCTAACGGGACTCGAACCCGTGACCTGTTCGTTGCGAACGAACCGCGCTACCACCTGCGCTATAGCCCCAAGTGCGAAGGAAAGACTACCACTGAGGGGGAGGGTGGGCTAGCCGCCTTGGGAATAGCTGGGGCAGGCAAAGCTGGCCAGGTCGGTGTACTCGCGCCCCGCCTTTGTCACCTCTGATCGGATAAGCGCGACTTCGGTGGCGAACATGGAACGTTCCGGCACCTCCACCCAGGCGTCTTGGCTGTCGGCTTGCCGCGCGAGCGTCACATGAGGCCGGAATTTGCGCCGTTCGATGTCGAAGCCGGCGGCCAGCAACTCTTTGACAAGCGCAGACTGGAAGCTGATCAAGGCCGGGTCTTCTCCAAGCCCAACCCAGATGGTGTCACCGCCGCGGCCGTGGAAAAACCCGAAGTGCGACAAGGACAGCCGCAACGGCACATTGAATTCCGCGGCGCAGACACGCGCCATCGCCGCCTCGGCTTCGGCGGCGAACGGCGTTTCGCCGATGAACGCGAGGGTCAGATGCAGGTTGTCGAAGCGGGTGTAGCGGGCGCGCACCCCCTGGGCGCGCAACTGCTGCTGCACCGCCTCCAAGGCGGCAGCAAGTTCGGCATTGAGCCGGATACCCACGAATAAGCGCATTTGGACTCCCGCGGCCCTGGGGCGATTCGAACGCCCGACACATGGTTTAGGAAACCACTGCTCTATCCCCTGAGCTACAAGGCCATGCCCGCAAAGTCTACTGCGTGGCGGCGGGGGATCGAGAGGTGGGGGAGTTTGGAGCCCGAACCACCGAGGTCGGGGGCAACGAGAGTTCGGGCTCCAAGCTTGGACACTGACGACTAGATTCGCAGTGGGTTTCTCCCAGCTACCGAGTGGCTAGTACTCTCTCCAAAACTGGCCAATCGGATAAGCACAATATAACGAAAGCCCTCACTCAAAGACAACATATTTCACATTACATTTTCGCAACGTCCGCCAAATGAAAACGCGGCCTTACTGTTGTTGGAAATTGCGGCTTTTGAGCGAAGGAAATGTGTCTAAATCCGGCAACCGGCATTTTTGAGCGACGCGCGCCCGTTCAAGGATTGCCTTAGTGTTGTCCGTGTGGAGGAACAGTTCGACGCGGCCGCCCGGCTGCTGAAGCTTTCCGACGTGTTCGGCGTGGGCGCAGACGGCCGGGCCGAACAGCTGGCGGCAGAACTGCCCCGGATAGAGCTGGATCGGCGCTTCTACGGCGCGGCTGCGGACTTCGAGGCGCGCTTTCAGGCAATACCGTCGCTACGGCACGCAAACTCGCTGGCGGTGCGCGGCGACTGGAGCTTTCCCGTGGCCAGCGAGGTGCTGGGCGACGTGGTGCTGCCCGACACCGGAAAACCCCAGAACTACCCCGCGGACATGCCCACCGTATTGGGCGTAAGCGCCGCGCAATACCTGGCATCCCAAGAAGCGGCCCGCAACGAAATCGCCCAAGCCGAAGCCCGGCCGCCCACCGCCCGCACCGAGCTGGACGCCGACGAGCGGCGGCTGTTGCGCGAAGTGCCGCCCCATCATGGGCGCTAAGCCAAACCGGCGCCGTTCAGCGCAAAGCGAACAGCAGCTCTGACGCGCTCTGGGTGGCAGCAAGCGCCGCCGCCTGCTCCGGGCTCACTTCCACCAGCACCGAGGAAGAACCCCCGCTGAGCAGCCCGCCGCCGCCGCCCGGCACTGACAGCACGCGCACGCTGGGCGCCACCACCTGGAACCCAGCCTCTCCCTGGCCCAGGATGTCAATCAAGTCTCCGGCGGAGAGCACCGCCAGCGCGTCGGCCTGCCCGAACCGCACCGGGAACGCCACCATGCCGGCGGAGAGCTGTGGCGCTCCAGACGGCTCGGCACATGCCGTTTCCACCGGGGGTGGGCGGATGGCGGCCGAAAGCGCGTTCAGGGCGAAGAGCACGGCGAGCGCGCCGGCCCCGGCGGCGAGTAACCGCCGATGGCGCAGCAGCGCCCGCCGAACTATGGCCGCAGACTTGCTCACGCCCGAAATAATGGTGTTCGGCGCGGCTGAAACGCCAAGAAATCCGAATCTGTGGAAAACCCCAGCCTCGTCAGGCAGGGCTGTGGAAAACCTCGGGGGTCATGCCGCAGCGAATCAGCCGCGTCTCGGTGGCAATCCAATCCACCCGCACATCCCACGGATCCACCGGCAGCGCGTCCAACACCTCGCAATCCCGCAGCAGCAATACCGTCTGCGAGTCGCGGTGCCGGGCGGCGAGCGCCCGGTCGTACCAGCCGCCACCGGTTCCCAGCCGATCTCCAGCCATAGTCCCGGCCAGGCCGGGCACCACAATCCACCGGGCCAGCGCCAAAGCGGCGCCGCCCATGCCAGCCTGGGCGGGCTGCCGGATTCCCAACGGCCCGGGCACCAGCTCCGACTCCGGGCCGGCAACGGCCCAATCGGGTTCCCGGCCCAGTTTCGGCAGCAGCACCAGGCGTCCCTGCGCCTCCCAGGCGGAAAGGAGCAGATCGGTCGCGGGCTCGTGGGGAAGCGCGGCGTAGCAGGCAACCCCCGCCTCGCCTTCCATCAGCCGCAACACCCGGAGCTGGCGCGCGGCGGCGGCGCCTCCTTCCGGCCCCGCAGCTTTCCGCGCCGCCCGCAGCCGATTGCGCAGCTCTTCCTTCACGAACCTTCCTTCCAAGCCGGTTCAATGCACAGTCTTTCCGAATCAAGCCCATAAAGTTAGGCACATGGCCATATTTGGACGTGCGAAAGACCAAGAAGCCCCACAGCGGGCCGCCATCCCCGACGAGCCGCAAGCCGAAAGCGGCCCCGGTGAGCCGCGCTCGGTCGTCGACGAGCGCGCCTTCCTGCTGGAAAACACTCCCGAGCCGCGGCCTTTCGGCCTCGGCCTGCTGGACGTCGACGGGCTCACCCTCAGCGAAAACCTCGTCAGCGACATCGACCTGCCGGTCTACACGGCGGCGCAAACCGCCGGCTGGGCGGTGCGGGCGGCAAACCTCGTCGGCGCCACCCCAGAACGGCCCATCAGCCTGCCGGTGGTGGCCAGCATTCCCGCGTCCGGCCCGATCGGCGACGCGCTGATCCCCGGCACCGCGGTCGCGGTGGAGCAAGGCTCGCCGGTGCCCGACGGGGCCGACGCCGTCATCCCGGCAGAACTCGGCATCCCCATCGAAGACGGCGTGAGCTTCCCCCAGGAAGCCGGATGGCCCACCAACATCGTGAAAATCGGCAGCCGCATCGAAGACGGAGACGACCTGATGGCCGCCGGCACCGAGCTGAACCCGCGCCAAATCG
>JAISTI010000157.1 GCA_031272685.1 Propionibacteriaceae bacterium
CGCCGAAGAGGGGGCGCTGCACACCGTCGGCCTGCTGATCGCCCTGGTGCGCAAGATTTCCTTCCTGGACCGCTCGGTGCGAGCCGGGAAGTGGGATCCGATTCTCGGCCCGCTGCCGCAGCGCGTCACCGGAAAGCAAATCGGCTTGGTGTTCTTCGGCGGCATCCCGAAGAAGATGGTGCCGATGCTCAAGGCCATCGGCCTGGAGGTTGCGGCCTACGCGCCCACCAAGACGGCCGAATACCTGGCCGAGTTCGGCGTTTCCAAGATTGACACCCTGGAAGAGCTGCTGGCCACCTCGGATTTCGTTTCGATGCACACCCCGCTGAAGGCTGAGACCCGCCACATGATCGGGGCGGACGAGTTCGCGCTGATGAAGCCCAGCGCCTTCTTCCTGAACACCGCACGCGGCGCGGTGGTGGACGAGGCGGCGCTGGTGCGCGCCCTGCGAACGGGGATAATCGCCGGCGCCGGAATCGACGTCATCGAAGACGAGGACACCGAGCAATCCGAGCTGTTCGGCCTGGAGAACGTGGTCATCACCCCGCACGCGGCGTTCGTTTCCGAACAGTCGTTCGCCCAGGCCAGGGAGATGGCGCTCAGCCAACTGGTGCAAGTATTGGTCGAAAACCGCCGCCCGGATTACCTGGTGAACACCGACGTCAAAATAAAGGGACTGCAATGAGAGCAGCCGTTTTCCATGGCCCGTTTGATATAACAGCGGACAATGTTCCAGACCCGCAAATCAAAGCCCCGCACGAAGTCATTGTCAAAGTGCTCGCAGGAGCGGTTTGCGGCTCCGACCTTTGGACTTATCGGGGAGAGTCTTCGGCGGCGTTGGAAAGCCGAATCGGGCACGAATTTGTAGGCGAAATCGTAGCAGTCGGAACCGGCGTCGAAAAGCTCAAAGTGGGCGATGTCGCAATCGCCCCGTTCCGTTATTCCGACGGCGAATGCCCGGCGTGCAAATCCGGCTGGCCCAGCTCCTGCGCCCACGGCGGTTTCTGGGGCTGGGACTCCGACGGGGGGCAGGGCGAATACGTGCGCGTCCCATACGCGCAGGCCACCCTGGTCAAGCTGGACGAGGCCCCGGACGCCGCCGCGCTGCCCGACCTGCTCACGCTGGCGGACGTGATGAGCACCGGCATGCACGCTGCCACCAGCGCGCGGGTCGCCCCCGGCGACACCGCCGTTGTCGTGGGGGACGGGGCCGTCGGGCTTTGCGCGGTAATCGCGGCGAAGCTGCGCGGGGCCGGCCGGATCATCGTCTTCGGCGGCAAACACCCGGACAGACAGGCGCTGGCAAGGCAATTCGGCGCGGACGAGGTGCATTCGGCGCGCGGCCCGGAAGCCACAAACACCCTCAAAGGGAGCACCGGCGGCATCGGCGCCGACGTGGTCTTGGAGTGCGTCGGCTCGGCGGCCTCGTTCGAAACCGCCCTCACCCTCGCCCGCCCAGGAGGGCGGCTGGCCTATGTCGGGCTGCCCCATGGGGTGGTCATCGACGTCGCCAAACTGTTCCGCACCAACGTCAGCGTTTCCGGCGGGCTCTGCCCGGCCCGGCGCTACATCGAGCCGCTGCTGCCAGAAGTCTTGGGCGGCGGCATCCACCCCGGCCGGGTGTTCACCACCCGGCTCCCGCTCGCCGACATCGCGGAAGCTTACCGGCAAATGGATAAACGCGAGACAATCAAGGTGCTGGTCACCCCGTAAACAAAAACAGCATCAGCAGGCTAATGAAAGGCATATCCGCATTAGCCTAATAGGTGTGCCAAAAATGGATTAGCGTAATAGCAATGTAACGAAAGGAAACTTGGTTTTTACCAAGCGTTTCGTTGGGTGAAATATCACGCTCATATCGTCAGGGTTGTTAATGGGGACAGCGGGCGCAAGCCGGCAGTCCCCGAGTTGCGTAAGGAGCAAGATGAGCGGATTCTTGGCGGTGCTCGCCGCGATTCCGATTACTTTGCTCGTCACCGTCGGGGCTTTCATCGTCGGCTTCATCCTGGCGCTGGGGCTGGTGCTGATGCGCCGTTCCAAGCACCGCTGGCTGAGCTTCCCGGCGCAGGCGTTCATCGACCTCTCCCGCGGCATCCCGCCGATCGTGTGGCTGTTCTTCCTGTTCTTCGGCCTGTCCATGGGGGCGGTCAAACTGGACGCGCTGCAAGCGGGCATCCTGGGGCTGGGGGTCGTCTCCTCCGGGTACTTGGCGGAGATTTTCCGCGGCGGCCTGCTCGCCGTGCACCGCGGCCAATACGAGGCCGGCGAAGCGCTGGGCCTGTCCGCGTGGACCCGCTACTCGCGCATCATCGCCCCGCAGGCGTTCAAGGCCATGCTGCCCGCCATGGCCACCTACTTCATCGGGCTGGTGAAGGATTCGTCCATCGCCTCCGTGATCGGCGTGAAGGAGATGGTGTTCACCGCCAACCAGTACGCCCGCCAAGACGCCGAAACCGGCATCTACACGTTCTTTCTCGCGGCGGTCATCTACATCGCCGTCTCCATCCCGTTCGCGGCGATCGCCCGCCGGATGGAGTCGCGGCTGCAGGAAGCGGGGGCGCGGTGAACACCTTCGAGTTTTGGGCAGAGAACTTCCCGCAGATGCTGGCCGGCATGGGCGTTTCGCTGCAGCTGACGCTGGGCGCGCTGGTGATGGGCATTCCGCTCGGCCTGCTGCTTGCCCTTGGGGTCTCTTCGAAGCTGCAAGTGCTGCGCTGGGTCTGCCTGGCGCTGGTCGAGGTGGGGCGCGGCGCGCCCGCGCTGGTGGTGCTCTACGTGGTCTACTACGGCCTGCCAGTGCTCCAGCTTTCCCCCGAGGCGATGACCTGCGCCTACATCGGCCTGACGTACACCACTTCCGCCTACACCTCGGAGTACATCCGCGGCGGCCTGAAAGCCGTCAGCCCGGGGTCTATCGAGGCCGCGCACGCGCTGGCGATGCCGAGTTTCGACGTGCTGCGCTTCATCCTCATCCCACAGGGCCTGCGGGTGGCCATCCCCTCGCTGATGGGCTTCGCCATCCAGATTTTCCAGGCCACCAGCCTCACGTATTCCATCACCGTCCGCGAAGTGACCGCCGTCTCGTACTCGGTCGCCTCCCAGACCTTCCGCGCCCTGGAGATTTTCACGCTCGCGGGAATCATGTACGCGGTCATCACAATCCCGGCCAGTTGGCTCACCAACAAGGTCGAACAACGCCTCACGCTCCGGCATTGAGGTTCGAACAAACAACCACAAGGAGATAGAAATAATGAAGAAGATAGCCACTGCCGCAGCCGCCGCCCTCTTGGCGGCCGCATCCCTGGCGGGTTGCTCGTCCGACACCACTGCCCCGTCCGGAGACGGCGGGAGTTCGGTGGCGTCCGACTGCACCCCCGCCCACAGCTTCACCACCATCACGGAAGGCAAGCTGAGCATCGCCGTGCCGGAGTTCCCGCCGTTCTCGTCGATGGTCCCGGATTCGCCCGCCGGCATCGACACCGAGATCGCCCAGGCCATCGCCTCCCTGGAGTGCCTGGAAGTGGAGCTTTCCGAGGTGGCCTACTCGGCTGCCGTGCCTGCCGTGCAGACCGGCCGCGCCGACATGGCCGTGGGCTGCTACTACCGCACCGCCGAGCGCGCCGAGATCGTCGACCTGTCCGACGCCATCTACCTGGACGGCATGGGCGTGGTCTCCAAAGACGGCATCACCTCCATCCCGGAGATGATCACCAAGAACGTCGGTTCTGTCGACGGCTACCTGTGGAACGAGGACATGCAGACGCTGATGGACGGGAAGATGAAGATCTACCCCTCCAACGTCGAAATGTGGGCCGACCTGCAGGCCGGGCGCATCGACCTCGGCTTCGACTCGGTGGCCGTCTCCCAAGACAAGGCCAAGGGCACCGATTTCGTGGTGACCGTCGCCGAGCCCGACGACCGGGTCGCCGCGTCGGTGAAGGCCGCCCAGATCGGCCTGCCGCTCACCAAGGGCAACGCCGAGCTGCTCGCCGCGGTGAACGACGACATCAAGAAGCTGCGCGACGACGGCACCATCAAAGCCATCTTCGAGAAGTATGGCGTTGACACCAGCCTGATCGAGGTTGGCGAAAACTACCTGATCGGAGCGTAACCGCCAGCGGGGGCGGGATTCCAGCCCGCCCCCGCTGCCTACAACCCCGGCAAAGGAGGAGAAATGAGCGAGACGGTTCCCAAAGGCCGCTACAGCGGCAAGGTGGACATCGGCCTGAAGTCCCCGAAATATCTGGTCGAGCTGGCCCAGGTGTCGAAACACTTCGGGTCGAACCATGTGCTCAAAGGCGTCTCGCTGCGGGTGAAGCCGGGCGAGGTGTGCTCGATCATCGGCCCCAGCGGCGCCGGCAAGAGCACGCTGCTGCGCTGCATCAACCTGCTGGAGACTCCCGACTCGGGCAACATGGTGGTGGCCGGCCAGTACGTTGGCCTGGGCAAGCCGCAAGACCGGCGGGCGCTGCTCAACCTGCGCCGCAACGTCGGCATGGTGTTCCAATCGTTCAACCTGTTCCCGCACCTGAGCGTGCTGGAAAACATCGCGCTGCCGCAGCGCCGGGTGCTGAAGCGCACCGAGGCGGAGGCCAAAGAGCGCGGCATGGAGCTGCTGGAGCGGGTCGGCCTGGCGGACAAGGCCGATTCCTATCCGGCGAAGATTTCGGGCGGCCAACAGCAGCGGGTCGCGATCGCGCGGGCGCTGGCCCTGGAGCCCAAGGCGATGCTCTTCGACGAGCCCACCTCGGCGCTCGACCCGGAGCTGGCCCAAGAGGTGCTGGCCGTGATGAAAGAGGTGGCGTCTTCCGGCATGACGATGCTGGTCGTCACCCATGAGATGAACTTCGCCCGCAACGTCGGCGACCACCTGGTCGTCATGGAAGACGGCGCGATCATCGAAGAGGGGGATCCGGAGAGAATCATGTCCGACCCCCAGCAAGAACGCACCCGCCAGTTCTTGGCGGCGGTAATCAACCACTAGGAGAAGACAATGACAGTCACCACCGTATCCGTCGGCGAATCCGTCGCCGCGTACAGCCACGGCAAGATCGTGAACGGCCTGCTGTTCACATCCGGCATCACCTCGCATGACCCGCTGACCGGCGAGGTGCGCGGGACTACCATCCAGGAGCAGACCGCCTACTCGTTCGAATTGCTGCAAGCCATCCTGGCCGAGGCGGGGGCCACCCTCGCCGACCTGCTGCAAGTGCAGGTGTTCTTGGGCGATATCAACGCCGACTTTGCCGGGTTCGACGAGACGTACAAAAAGATCGTCCCCGCGCCCTATCCGCCGCGGGCAACCGTGGGCGCGGTGCTGCCCGGCTATCTGATCGAGATGCTGGTGACGGCGGCGGTGCCGGAGGCGAAGCTATGAGCGAGGTCGTCATCGTCGGGGCTGGGGTCGTCGGTCTGGCGGCCGCCTACGAGCTGGGCAAACGCGGCCACAGCGTCACCATTCTCGAAAAAGACGAGTATGGGCAGGGCCCTTCGCACGGCAACGCCGCGTTGGTCACCGGGGTGCTGTCTTTCCCGGTGCCGGCTCCCGGCACGGTCCCGGTGGCGGCGAAGTCGCTGCTGAAGACCGGGCAGGCCATCACGCTGGTGCCGCGCTTCTCGCCCGCCTACGCGGCCTTCCTGCTGCGGATGGCGGCCGCCACCCGGGCGCGGCCTTTCGCGGTGGGGACGATGGCCCAGGACATCCTCACGGTGAAGGTGTTGGAGAGTTTCGACGAATACGCCGCCGACGGCCTGAGTTTCGAAATGCACGAGCGCGGCTCGATGCACGTCTTCGACAGCGCCGCCGAATATGAGGCCGCGATGAAGGTGTTCGAGCCGTTCGAGTCGATCCG
>JAISTI010000161.1 GCA_031272685.1 Propionibacteriaceae bacterium
GCTACCTTTTGTGGCATGGTGCTTCCTTTTGAGTAGGTCTTTCGCGGTGAGTCTACTAAACGCAAGCCGCCATTCTGGCGACGGCCTCGGTGACGAAATCGCGGCGGCAAGCGAGGTTCACCCGCACCCACTTACGGTGGGCCTGGCCGTATTCCGAGCCGGAGTTGAAGGCCACCCGCCCGCGCTCCAGAAACGCCCGCTGCGGATCATCCAGGCCCAGCCCGGAGCAGTCCACCCAGGCCAGGTAGGTGCCGGGCGCCGGAAGGTAGCGCGCTTCGGGCAGCCGGCGGGCGAGTTCGGCGGCGAGGTGAAGCTTGTTGGCGGCCACTTCAGCCCGCACCTCGTCCACCCAGCCTTGGGCGTGGGTTATCGCGGCGGTGTGCGCGATGTACGCCAGGTGGCCGCCCTGGCGCTCGACGCCGTGGCGGATCTTGTCCATAGGCGCCTCCGGGCCGGCCATGATCAAGCCGCCCTTGAGGCCGGCGACGTTCCAGGCTTTGCCGGCCGAGGTGGTGACGGCCACCCGTTGCGATCCCGGCAGGGTGAGCACCGGTATGAACGGCGTGTCCGCGTCCGGGTCCACCAGCAGTTGGTGGATTTCGTCCACGACGAGTTGCACCCCGTATTCGGCGGCGATGGCGGCGCAGGCTTGCAATTCGGCGGCGGTGTGCACGGTGCCCGTCGGGTTGTGCGGGGAGCACAGCAGCCACAGGGCGGGCTTTGGGGTTTGCCGGAAGGCGGCTTCCACGGTGCCAAAATCGAGGCGGCCGGCTTCGGTGAGCGGCGCTTCCACCACCCGGCGCGAATAGTCTTGGACGACTTGGCGGAACGGCGGGTAGATGGGCGGGTTGACCACCACCCCGTCGCCGGGTTCGGTGAGGGTGAGCACGCAGTGCAGCATGTTGGCCACCACGTCTTGCGCGGGGATGATAAGGCTGTCTGGGATTTCCCAATTCCAGCGATTCGCGGCCATGCGCTGAAAGGCTTGCGGGTATTGCCGCCCCCAGGCGTAGCCGGTGTCCCCGCGCTCGGCGGCGGCGGTGAGCGCGGCTCCCACCTGCGGGTGTGGGCGCGAATCCATCTCGGCCACCCACATGGGCAGCACGTCGGCGGGGTAGCGGTTCCATTTCAGCGAGGTGCGGGCGCGCAGCTCGGCTTCGGTGAGGTCAAATACGGGCATGTCGCCTTTCGTCCAGGTTGGCGGTATCAGCGGTGAAAGCGTTCGAAATCATCAGTTTGATGCGGTTGAGCTGGTTGACCTCGGACGCGCCGGGGTCGTAGTCGACGGAGACGATGTTGGCCTGCGGGTAGCGCCGGCGCAGGGCGGCGAACATTCCCCGCCCGACGACATGGTTTGGCAGGCAGGCGAACGGCTGCGCGCAGACGATGTTGGGCGCCCCGGATTCGATCAAGTCGATCATCTCGGCGGTGAGCAGCCAGCCTTCTCCGGCGGCGGTGCCCAGCGAAACCACCTGCGAGGCTTTCTCGGCCAGCACATGCAGTTCCGTGGGCGGCTGGAAGCGCTTGGAGGCGGCCAGGGCGGCGTTCGCGGGCTTGAGATATTGGTCGAAGAGCCAGATGCCGGCCTTTTTGGCGTGGCGGGAGCGCTTGCCGATGCCCAGATTTTCCCAGCGCCAGTCGCCGGTGTACATCGACTGGGTGAAGAAATCCAGCATGCCGGGAACCACCGCCTCGCAGCCTTCTTCTTCTATCACTTCGACTACGTGGTTGTTGGCGTCGGGGTGGAATTTGACCAGGATTTCGCCCACCACGCCCACGCGCGGCCGGCGCGGCACGTTGAGCAGGGGCAGTTCGTCAAACTCGCGCACGAGCCGGCGCAAGAGTTGCCGGTAGCCCAGGTTCTTGCCGAGGGTGGGGCTGTGGCCGGCGCCCAGCCATTCTTGGCAGATGGCGTCCCAGCGGTAGTAGAGCTTGGTGGCGCTGCCTGGATCCAGCTCGTAGGGGCGCACGCGCAGCAGCACGGTTTGCAGCAAATCGCCGATGACGAGGGCCTGGATCCCGGTGTGCACCATGCCGGCGGTGATCTTGAAGCCGGGGTGGGTCTCCAGCCCCTGCGCGCTGAGCGCCAGCACCGGGACTTGGGGGAATCCGGCGTCTGACAAGCCTTTTCGCAGCTGCGCGGCGTAGTTGGAGGCCCGGCACATGCCGCCAGTTTGGGTGATGACCACCGTGGACTCGTCCGGGTCGGCGCCCCCGGAAATGAAGTTGTTGATGAGCTGGCCGATCACCATCACCGCCGGATAGCAGGCGTCGTTGTTGACGAACTTCAACCCGCATTCGACGTCGGCGTTGGTGGTGCGCTCCAGCACTTTCACGTTGTAGCCGTGGCGGCGCAGCACCGGGGCGATGAGCCGGAAGTGGATGGGGGACATCTGCGGGGCGAAGATGGTGTGGCGTTCGCGGTGCGCCTTTGTGAACGGGCGCGCGGCCGGCGCCGGGCGGGTTTCCACAGCGGCCCCCTCGCGCTCCGCGTTGGCGGCCTGCAGCGAGCGCAGCCGGATGCGCGCCGCCCCGAGGTTGGAAACCTCGTCGATCTTCAAGACGGTGTACGCGTCCCCGGCCTGTTCCAGGATTTCCTGCACCTGGTCGGTGGTGATGGCGTCCACCCCGCAGCCGAAAGAGTTGAGCTGCACCAGCGACAGCTCCGGATCGGCCGCGACGACCGCCGCCGCCTCGTAGAGCCGGGTGTGGTACACCCACTGGTCGCGCACCCGCAGCGGGCGCTGCACGCCCGGACCGGCGATCACCGAGTCTTCGGTGAGCACTCCCATGCCCAGGCCGCGGATCACCTCCGGGATGCCGTGGTTGATTTCGGGGTCGAGGTGGTATGGCCGGCCGGCGAGCACGATGCCGCGCATCCCGCGTTCCGCCAGCCAGGCGCGCGCCCGTTCACCCTCGGCGCGCACATCCTCCTTGAAGCGGGCGTCTTCCGCCCAGGCGGCGGCGAGGGCCGCTTTCGCCTCGGCGGGGGTGACGCCCCAATCGGCGAAAACTTCTGCCAGCCGGGCGGGCAGCCGCTCGCGGTTGTCGAGGTTCAAGAAGGGCTTGAGGTAGCGCACCTCTGAGCTGCGCAGCCCGGCGATATTCGCCCCGGCCACCTGCGGGTAGAGGGCCACGATGGGGCAGTTGAAGTTGTTGTCGGCGGCCTCGAACTCTTTGCGCTCGAAAGAGACGCAGGGATAGAAGATTGTCTTCACGCCGTCGGCGAGCAAAGCCTCGATGTGGCCGTGCGCCAGCTTGGCGGGGTAGCAGATGTTCTCGGAGG
>JAISTI010000178.1 GCA_031272685.1 Propionibacteriaceae bacterium
CGCAAAGACCGAGACGACGGTGGTCGCCAAGGCCGGCGAGGTAATCGACGTGACCTGTTCGAGTAGCTGGAGCACGAAGCTGTCCTTCGGATCGACCTACACAGTTCTCGTCACTGACCTGAACTGCACGAGCGACAAGTTGGCCGAGCCGCTCAGTCTGGGCTCCGTCAGCTGCAATCTCGGTTATGACTGCGGGACCACCGGAATTGCGTTCTCGCCGACGCTGAAAGACGGCGGAAAGGTAAGCGATGCTCCGGCCAAGTCCCCCGGGCCCGCCGACCACGAAACTACCGTCACCCCCCCGGCCACCACCGAGACCGTCTGGTCGGCTGTGAAGAAGGCCACCAAGACGCAATCCCTCAAGGTGAAGTAGGCGCCGGGGCCGGATCAGGCGGCGGCGGCTAAGATTGGCGCATGGCCGCCGCTACCGCTCCCCGGGCGTTCGCCGAAGCAGGCCGCCGGGACACCCGCCAGCGGCGCGCGCTGCGCGAGAAGCTGTCCGGGCTGGAGGCGTTCGCCAGCGCCCAGCAGCTCCACGACGCGATTCGCGCCGACGGCGGCAAAGTGGGCTTGGCCACCGTCTACCGCACTTTGCAGGCGATGGCCGCGGCCGGCGAGGTGGACACCGTCCGCACCGCCGACGGCGAGACGCTCTACCGCAAATGCGGGACGAGCCACCACCACCACATCGTCTGCCGCAGCTGCGGCCTGACCGTCGAGATCGACGGCCCCGGCGTGGAGCGCTGGGCGGAGCGGGCCGCCGCCGACCACGGCTTCACGAACGTCCAGCACGTAGTGGAGCTGTTCGGCTTCTGCGCCGACTGCTCCCCCGCGCAAAGCTTGCCGCCAACCGCATCCCACTAGGGTTTTCCCCTGAATCTGCCCTCGGTTGGATAGACTGGCGCCAATGCGCCGTGGCATTCTGGAAGGCAGTCCTCCGGCTGCAGCCAGACTTAAGGGGGTCAACATGAAAACTCGGGGTCGCAAATCTCTTTCCATCACCATCGCAACGCTCTTGGGCGCCGTCGTTCTCGCGCCGCTGGGCGCCGCCACCGACGCCACCGCCGTGACCGGGACGGTGGTGAAAGCCGGGCTCGGCTCGTTGCACGGGGCCGCGCTGTTCAGCACCGGGGCGCTGTTCAGCTGGGGCAACCACATGTACGCCGGCACCGGCTCTTCCGAAAACGCCGCCAAGCCGGTGCTGGTCGCCACTTCGGTGGCGGACGTGGCCGTCGGCAGCATGCACACCATTTTCTTGAAGACGGACGGCACCGTCTGGGGCTACGGCTGGGGCGGCCCACTCGGCAAGGGCGAAGACGCGCACGCCAACTACCCCATCCAGTTGGCCACCTCGGTGAAGAAAATCGCCGCCGGCAACTACACCTCCTTCATCCTGAAAACCAACGGCGTGCTGTACGCCACTGGTGACAACACCGCCGGAGCGCTCGGCATCGGCAAAGCCGCGGGCAAATTCTTCACCGGCTGGAAGAAGGTGGGTTCGGGCTTCACCGACATCATCGCCACCGCGGAGCTGGCCGGGGACGGCGAGACGGTTTTCGCCATGAAGGGCACCACGCTTTACGCCTGGGGGCTGAACTCCTACGGCCAGATCGGCGACGGCACGAAAGTGAACCGCACCAAGCCGGTGCTCGTCATGAAGGGCGTCAAGAAAGTGTCGAAGGGCTCATACGGCTCCACCGCCGCGTTGCTTACCAATGGCGACGTCTACACCTGGGGCGGGGCGTTCTACGGCGTCGGCCAGGGCGACGACAAGAACCATCCGACGCCCGCGCTGGTGCTCTCCGGAGTGAAAGACGTGGAGGTGGATTACGGGTTGATCCAATACTTGAAGACGGACGGGTCGCTGTGGGTTTCCGGGAAGATCAGCCTCGACGCCGAAACCCGCTACTATTCACCGACGCAGATCGACACCTTGGTGGCGTCCATCGTCGGCTGCGAAGACTTCCGCTTCTATTTCAAGGTGGACGGTTCCGTCTACGTATCGGGCGATAGCCTCTTCGGCCAGACCGGCTCGGGCTCCAAGAAAGAGCTGACCAGCTTCACGAAATTGTCGCGGAAAGCGTCCACCGCCTTCTGTTCGAAAGGCGACGACAGCGCGTCCTTCTTGAAGGTGGACAAGGGGCTTTACGCCGCCGGGCACAACTGGGTCACCGGCTTGGGCAAATACGAGCCCACCAACACCCGCACCTTCAAGAAGATGACCTTCGTGAAGAACGCCATCTACGATCCGCCGGTGGCGACGCTCTCCGCGCTGAAACCCTCGGTCGGCAAGCTGTCTCCGTCGTTCGCTCCCGGCAAGCACAAGTACACCTTGACCATCCCGGCCAACAAGTCTTCGGTGAAGATCACCGCCGCGACGCTCGACCCGTCCGGCCGCATCGAAATCGACCTTTTCTACACCTACCAAAGCAGCAAAGCCAAGAAGAACTCGATCACCATCAAGCTCGACAAAGGCGATTCGCAGACGGTGAACTTCATAGTGAGTAACGCCGACGGCTACATCCACAAATACGACGTGAAAGTCGTGCGCCAGAAGTGAGGGCGACTTTTTCAAATCGCCCGCGCGGCGGCGGAACGGGCCGTAGACTTGGGAAAACGTTCCCTTTTGGAAGGAGCAGAGCCATGAGGAAGACCTCCCCCCCAGCTAGCTTGAATGGCTCGTTTGCCGCGCTTCTCGCACTCGCATTGGTATCCGCACTGGCACCGCCGGCGGTTGGCGCCCCCGACGAGGTGGCTGCGGCCAACGTCGCCCCGGCTGCGGCTTCGGCGGCGCAGGCGGCCCCGGGAACGGTCGTCAAGGTCAAAACCGCAGATTTGTACTGGAACTTTGGCAAAGTCAACGCCTCCGTCTACAAGATGAACAAGTCATACACGCTTAAGGTGCTCGGACGCGGGGACATCCCGGCTAAGGGCGTTAGCGGCATAGTGGTGAAGTTCACCATCAAATCTGCCAAGCCCGGAAAGCTCCACATCGCCAGTCCGGGAACCAAATTCAGCTACTACATTCCCTACGCGGCGAAACCGGCTTCCGCCACTGTTCTGATTCCTATGGGCCCCGCGGGCACCTTCAAGTACAAGGTGACCGGGGCGGATTATCCAGACTCCTTGGGTTACGTTGTCCAAGCGTACGTGGTAGGCCCGACCGCCGCTAACGGCACATACAAGTCGGGCAGTATCGTGTCCACCGCGCTGCAGAAGCTGGCGTTCAAGGGCAAGGCCAAGATTACCGCCACCCTGCCCGGCTCGGCTGTTCCCAAGAAGGTCACCAAAGTTGCTTTGAACGTCTCCTATAAGAACGGGAAGAAGGCGGCAGCAAAGCGGGTCGTCGGCACGGTTTCGGCGAACGGCACGAAGGCCACCTTTGCGCCGACGAAAACCATGAAGCAGGTTGTGGGCGTGGCCCTGGCGGGGTATTACATCAACACGGTGGCCGCCAGCGCCGATACCGTGAAGCCGACGCTCACGTTCGCGGCCATCAACTCAAGCAAGCAAATCAACCTCGCGACCGCCGCGACCGTCACCTTGAGCGGCACGGTGAAAGACGCCGCCAGCGCGATAAAGCAAGTAGCCGTCTATTCGGATGGCACCGCCATCGGTTCGGCGACGCTGGACACCACGAAAGCCACCCCAACGTGGACGTATCAGCTCACGCCGACCGCCGGAACGCACCAAATCACCGTGAAAGCCACTGATTTCGCCGGCAACACCACCGAAGCCGTACAGAGCTACACGGCCACTTCCCTAGCTGACGGGCTGGCCGCCGCCAAGGTGGGAGACCTGGTCTATTACGGCCAAATCACCGCCGCCGCTGACGGAGTGACCGGAGACGTCCCTCGGTACCGCCGTGATATTCCGGAAGGTCCGCTCAAATGGCAGGTGCTGGCTGTGGAGAACGGGAAACTGCTGCTCATCACTGACCAACTCGTGTACGAAGGCTGGTACCACAAGAAGCTCGATACGGTTTCCTGGGCTGGATCCAGCATCCGGGCCTGGCTGAACAGCAAATTCCTGTCCGCCACGTTCACCGCCGAGCAACAGCAGCAGATCGCCACCATGCAGCACGCCAACGTCGACAACCTCGACAGCGCCACCACCGAAGACAAGGTGTTCTTGCTGTCCATCGCCGAAGCGCAAACGTACTTCCCCACGAACGCCTCCCGGAAGGCGAAGATGTGTTACTACGACGGCGGTTGGGTAGTCACAGAGTGCTTCGACATGCACTGGTGGCTACGCTCTCAGGGGAGTTGGGTCATGTACAAGACCGAAAAGATCGTCCGCGCCGCCGCTGTCAGCGCATTTACCGGCGAAATCGATACGACCGGAGGCAATGTCGGCGGAAACAACGCCAACAACTACGGCATCCGCCCCGCCATCTGGGTGACGCTCGGAGGCTGAGCGCCAGCCCGCAACCAAGCTCGGAACGCTGGGTGGTGACGGCCACCCGGTAAGGCTGAGTGTTCTTCGCGGACGGGGTGACGCGCGTCCAGTATGCCCATGGTTGCCTCCCCGCACGTCGAGCCGAGGGCAGCCATCGTTGACAGCCGTAACGTTTCGCGCGGGGGCGCAAGGTACAATCCGGGTGCGTCGCTGAAGACGCCAGACTCAAACCAAGGAGAGAGGGTTATGAAACTCGCCAAACTCGCCATCTTGCCACTTGTGGCCCTCGTCGGGTGCGCCACCACGTCGCCCGAGCCGATCAGTTCCGACACCGCCGCGCAGACCGAGGCGCCCGCGGCCGTCGCCACCGAATTCACCCTCGCGCTCTCGGCCGATCCGGGCGCGCTCGACCCATCCATGTCGCCGGTGAACGCCCTGATGTGGGCTTCCCGCTTCGCCTACGACACCCTCGTGAACGTCGACTTGGAGGGCAATGTCCACTCCGGGCTGGCCTCCGATTGGAAACAAGAAGCCGACAAAGTGACTTTCACCATCCCGCCCGGCCGCACCTGCTCGGACGGCAGCGAGTTCACCGCCCAGACCGCCGCCGACAACATCAACTTCGTCGCCGACCCGGCCAATGAAAGCCCGCTGCTGGGGGCCTTCCTGCCCGCCGGGGCCACCGCCACCGCCGAAGGCGGCACCCTCACGCTGAACATGGAACTGCCCAGCCCATTCGTCCTCTCCATGATCTCCGACCTCTACATGGTGTGCGACGCCGGGCTGGCCGACCGCTCGATGCTGGCATCCGCCACCCTCGGCACCGGCCCGTACGTGCTCACCGAGGCCATCCCCAATGACCACTACACCTACGCGATCCGCGACGGCTACTCCTGGGGCCCGGACGCCACCACCAACGTCGGCCTGCCCGAAACGGTGGTGCTGCGCGTCGTCGAGAACGAGACGACCGCCGCGAACCTGCTGCTCAACGGGGAAATCAACGCCGCCATGGTGGTGGGCGCGGACGCCGACCGGCTGGACGCCGCCGGGCTGTACTCCATCGAAGCCCTGTCCGTGATGGGCGAGCAGTGGTACAACCAAGGCGAAGGGCACGTCGGCGCCGACCCGGCGGTGCGGCAGGCGCTCGCCACCTCCGTCGACCTCACCGAGCTGCGCCAGGTGCTCACCTCGGGCAAGGGCAGCGCCCCCACCACGCTTTCCACCTCCGACCCGGTTCCCTGCCCCGGCGATTCCATCTCCGCCGCCCTGCCCGCCTACGACCCTGAAGGCGCGAAGGCCGCGCTGGACGCGGCCGGCTGGAAGGCCGGGGCCGACGGCGTGCGCGCCAAGGACGGCGAGCCGCTGGCCATCACCTTCATGGTGGACACCGCGCTGGGCGACCCGGCCGCCGCCGCCGCCGAGCTGGCGGTGGCCGCCTGGACGGAAGCCGGCTTCCAGGTGGATTTGCAGCAGCTTCCCACCGACCAAGCCTCCGGGATTCTCTTCGGCACCGGCGCTTGGGATGTGGCCTGGGAGCCGCTGCAGGTTTCCAGCCCCGACCAGATCATGCCGTACCTGACCGGGCCAGGCCTGGCCGACGGCGGCACGAACTTCTCCAACATCGCCAACACCGCCTACGACGAGAAGGTGGCCGCGGCCTCCGCCCAGCTGGGCACCGCCGGCTGCGCCGACTGGCTGGCCGCCGAAACCGAGCTGATCAAAGCCAACAACCTCACCGTTTTCGCCAACAACCTCATCAAGGTTTACGGAAACGGGGCCACCTTCGAGCACGTCTCGACGATCGTGCCGACGTCCATCCGCATGACGGCATAGGCAATACCTCCCAATGCCAGCAGCCGCGGCCCCGGCCCTGGCCGCCCGTCCCACTTCGGGCGGCTGGGGGCGGTTCGCCCTGCGGCGGCTGCGGCGGCTGGTGGTTTCACTATGGGTGCTGGTGACGGCCGCTTTTGCGATGATCCACCTGGTGCCGGGCGACCCGGTGCGGGCGGCGCTCGGCTTGACAGCCAAACCCGAACTGGTGGCATCCGTCCGCGCCAGCCTCGGCCTGGACGACCCGCTCTGGCTGCAGTATTGGCACTACCTGACCGGGGTGTTAGCCGGTGATTTCGGCACCTCCATCACCACCCGCATGCCGGTGGCCGACACCATCGGCGCCCGGCTCGGCGCCACCCTCGCCCTGGCGGTGCTGGCATTCCTGGTCTCCATCCTGGTAGCCATCCCGCTGGGCGCTTGGGCGGCGGTGGCCACCCACCGCGGCCGCGGCAAAGGCCTGGAGCTGGGGTTCGCCGGCACCTCGGTGGTGCTGGCGGCCATCCCCGACTTCCTCATCGGGGTGATCCTGGTATGGCTGTTCGCCGTCACCTTGAAATGGCTGCCGGTGGCCGGAATCGGCGGCCCGGCCAACTATGTGCTGCCGGTGCTGGCGCTCGCTATCGGCCCGGCGGCCATCCTGGCGCGCATCGTCCGGGTGGAGATGCTGACGGTGCTGGGCACCGACTATGTGCGCACCGCGCGCGCGAAAAGGCTCTCGCCGTGGCGGATCAACCTGGCCCACGCGCTGCCGAACGCCGTCACCGCCAGCCTCACCATCGGCGGGCTGCTGCTCGGCTCGATGATCGCCGGGACGGTGCTGGTGGAAAACGTTTTCGCCTGGCCCGGACTGGGCGCGGAAATCGTCAGCTCGATTCTGCTGAAGGACTACCCGCTGGTGCAGGGCATCGTGCTCATGTACGGCACGGGCGTGCTGCTGCTCAACACACTGGTGGACGTGGCGCTGGCCGCGCTCAACCCGCAATCGACCATCACGGAGGGCTGACGTGAGGCGAGTGATGCGCACCCCGCTCGGCATCGGTGCCGCCGTGCTGCTGGCGCTGCTGGCGCTGACCGCCATTTTCGCCCCGATTCTGTTGGGCGACGCCGCCGAGGCGCATGACACCGCCCAGATGCTGGCCCCGCCCTCGGCGGAGCACTGGGCGGGCACCGACCAGCTGGGCCGCGATTTATTCGCCCGCACGCTGGTCGCCACCCGGCTGACGGTGCTGTTGGCGCTGGCCGCCACTCTCATCGCCGTCAGCGTCGGCATCATCCTCGGCACGGCGTCGGTGGTGCTGGGCCGGCGGGCCGGACGGGTGATCGCCGCCGTCATCAACACCGCGGTGGCCTTCCCCGGCCTGCTGCTGGCGCTGTTCTTCGCCGCGATTATCGGCGTGGGC
>JAISTI010000058.1 GCA_031272685.1 Propionibacteriaceae bacterium
CACACGGCCGGCGCCGACGGTGCGGCCGCCTTCGCGGATGGCGAATTTGAGGCCGTCTTCCATGGCGATCGGCTTGTTCAGGTGAACCGTCATGTTGGTGTTGTCGCCAGGCATGACCATGTCGGTGCCCTCGGGCAGGTTCACCACGCCGGTCACGTCGGTGGTGCGGAAGTAGAACTGCGGGCTGTAGTTGGTGAAGAACGGCTTGTGGCGGCCGCCCTCTTCCTTGGTCAGCACGTAGACGTTGCCTTCGAAATCGGTGTGCGGCGTGGTGGAGCCGGGCTTGATCACGACCATGCCGCGCTCAACCTCGTCTTTCTTGGTGCCGCGCAGCAGCAGGCCGACGTTCTCGCCCGCACGGCCTTCGTCGAGGATCTTGCGGAACATCTCGACACCGGTGATGACGGTGGAGAGCTTCTCGTCTTTGATGCCGACGATGTCGACCGGCTCGCCGGTCTTGATGATGCCGCGCTCGATGCGGCCGGTGACGACCGTGCCGCGGCCGGTGATGGTGAAGACGTCTTCAATCGGCATCAGGAACGGCTTGTCCAGCTCGCGGGCGGGCTGCGGGATGTACTCGTCCACCGCGTCCATCAGCTCCATGATTCCGGGCTCCCACTCGGGATCGCCGTTCATGGCCGGGAAGGCGGCCACATGGACGACCGGGCAGCCGTCGCCGTCGAATTCCTGCTGGTTCAGCAAGTCGCGGACTTCCAGCTCGACGAGCTCGACCATGTCCTTGCCCAGCTCTTCGTAGGCGATGTCGCACTTGTTGAGGGCGACCACGATGGCGGGCACGCCGACCTGGCGGGCCAGCAGCACATGCTCGCGGGTCTGGGGCATCGGGCCGTCGGTGGCGGCGACCACGAGGATCGCGCCGTCCATCTGGGCCGCGCCGGTGATCATGTTCTTCACGTAGTCGGCGTGACCGGGGCAGTCGACGTGCGCGTAGTGGCGCTTCTCGGTCTCATACTCGACGTGCGCGATGGAGATGGTGATACCGCGCTGCTTCTCCTCCGGCGCCTTGTCGATGGCGTCGAACGGCGTGAACTGGTTCGCCGGGAGATCGGGGTATTTCTCATGGAGCACCCGGGTAATCGCCGCGGTGAGCGTGGTCTTGCCGTGGTCGATGTGCCCGATGGTGCCGATGTTGCAGTGCGGCTTAGTACGCTCGAACTTGGCCTTTGCCACTATGGGCTCCTTCTTTCCTATTTGAGACGTGCCGGATGCACGGCTCACGTTTTAGCTTTCCTTGGCTGCCTGGTCTAGCTGCCGGAGGCATACCATACCAAGTCTGCCAAGCTGGCGGGTGAGAGTCAAACCAGAAACGCCTTGCTCCCCCGCTGATTTTCTCAGGCGCCCGCGCGCCCCTTGGCGACGATTTCCTCGGCCACCGATTTCGGCACCTCGCCGTAAGAGTCGAATTCCATGGAGTAGTTGGCCTGGCCGGAGGTCTTGGAGCGCAGGTCGCCGACGTAGCCGAACATCTCGTTCAGCGGCACGACGGCGTTCACCACCTGGTTGCCGTGCGCCTCCGCCATGCCCTTCACCTGGCCGCGGCGGGAGTTGATGTCGCCGATGACGGTGCCGAGGTATTCCTCGGGGGTGGTGACCTCGACAGCCATCAGCGGCTCCAGCAGCGCGGGGTCGGCTTTGCGGGCGGCCTCCTTGAAGGCCATCGAGCCGGCGATCTTGAATGCCAGCTCGGAGGAGTCGACATCGTGGCTTTGGCCGTCGAGCAGGGTAATTTTCACGTCTTCCACCGGGTAGCCGGCCAGCGGGCCGAAGGCCATCGCCTCCTGGATGCCCTGGTTCACCGCCGGGATGTACTCGCGCGGGATGCGCCCACCGGTGACGGCGTCGACGAACTCGTAGCCGGCGCCGGTTTCCAGCGGCTCCAGCGCGATGACGACCTTGCCGTACTGGCCCGAGCCGCCGGACTGCTTGCGGTGGGTGTATTCCACCTTGTCAACCTTGCGGCGCAGGGTTTCGCGGTAGGCCACCTGCGGCTTGCCGATGTTCGCTTCCACGCGGAACTCGCGCTTCATGCGGTCGATGAGGATTTCCAGGTGCAGCTCGCCCATGCCGGCGATGATGGTCTGCCCGGTCTCGTCGTCGGTGTGCACCCGGAAGGTCGGGTCTTCCTCGGCGAGCTTCTGGATGGCCGCCGAGAGCTTCTCTTGGTCGGATTTCGTCTTGGGCTCGATGGCCTGCTCGATGACCGGGGCGGGGAAATCCATGGACTCCAGCACGACGGGCTGCTGCTGGTCGCAGAGCGTCTCGCCGGTGGTGGTGTCTTTCAGGCCCATGACCGCGCAGATCATGCCGGCGCCGATGGACTCGATCTCCTCGCGCTTGTTGGCGTGCATCTGGTAGATCTTGCCGATGCGCTCCTTGCGGCCCTTGTTGGAGTTCAGCACCTGCTGGCCGGTCTTGAGCCTGCCGGAGTAGATGCGGATGTAGGTGAGCTTGCCGAGGTGCGGGTCGGCCGCCACCTTGAAGGCCAGCAAAGCCAGCGGGGCGGATTCGCTCGGATGCCGCTCAATTTCCAATTCCTGGTTGTTCGGGGAGAAGCCTTTGATGGCGGGCACATCCACCGGGGCGGGCAGGTAGTCGATGACGGCGTCCAACAGCGGCTGCACACCCTTGTTCTTGAAGGCCGAGCCGCACAGCACGGCCGTCACCTTGTTGGCGATGACCGCCCGGCGCAACGCCGCCTTGATCTGCGCGCTGGTGACGAGCACGCCCTCTTCCTCGGCCAGCAGCCACTCGGTGGCGAACTCTTCGTCGTGCTCGGTGAGCAGCAGCACCAGCTCTTCGCTGGCCTTGGCCACCGCGTCGCGCATGTCTGCGGGGATTTCCTCGACGGTGTAATCCTCGCCCACCTCGGTTTCGCCGCGCCAAGTGAGCGCCTTGCCCTCGATGAGGTCGACGACCCCGACGAAGCCGGCTTCGGCGCCGATGGGAAGCTGCACCACCGCGGTCACGGCGTTCAGCCGCTCGCGGATGGTCTTGACACAGTATTCGAACGACGCGCCGGTGCGGTCGAGCTTGTTGACGAAACAGATCCGGGGCACATGGTATTTCGTGGCCTGGCGCCACACCGTCTGGCTCTGCGGCTCCACGCCGGCCACCCCGTCGAACACGGCGACCGCCCCGTCCAGCACCCGCAGGCTGCGCTCCACCTCGACGGTGAAGTCGACGTGGCCGGGGGTGTCGATGATGTTCACCTGGTGGTCTTTCCAGAAGGCGGTGGTGGCGGCGGAGGTGATGGTGATGCCGCGCTCCTGCTCCTGCTCCATCCAGTCCATGGTGGCGGCGCCGTCGTGGACCTCGCCGATCTTGTAGTTGATGCCCGTATAAAACAGGATTCGCTCGGTGACGGTCGTCTTTCCGGCGTCGATGTGCGCCATGATGCCGATGTTGCGCACCTTGGTCAGATCGGTCTCAAGTGTGAGGGCCATGCTGTCATTCCTTGTGGGACATTGAAAAGCGAGCCCCTTGTGAGGGCTCGCCGGGTGGCTGTGTTACCAGCGGTAATGGGCGAAGGCGCGGTTGGCCTCGGCCATCTTGTGGGTGTCCTCGCGCTTCTTGACAGAAGCCCCGAGGCCGTTGGAGGCGTCGAGCAGCTCGTTCATCAGCCGCTCCGTCATGGTTTTTTCGCGGCGCTGCCGGGCGAAGCCGACCAGCCAGCGCATCGCCAGCGTGTTGGCGCGGGCGGGCTTGACGTCCACCGGCACCTGGTAGGTGGCGCCGCCGACGCGGCGGGATTTGACCTCGACAGCCGGGCGGACGTTGTCGAGGGCCTTTTTCAGCGTCTGGATCGGGTCGACGCCGGTCTTGGCGCGGGTGCCTTCAAGTGCGCCGTAGACGATGGACTGCGCGACGGTCTTCTTGCCGTCGAGCAGAATTTTGGAGACGAGCTGCGACACCAAGGGAGACTGGTAAACCGGGTCGAGGACGATGGGGCGGCGGGGCGCCGGGCCTTTCCTGGGCATTACTTCTCCTTCTTCGCGCCGTAGCGGCTGCGGGCCTGCTTGCGGTCTTTCACACCTTGGGTGTCGAGGGAGCCGCGGATGATCTTGTAGCGCACCCCCGGCAGATCCTTCACACGGCCGCCGCGCACCAGCACCATGGAGTGCTCCTGCAAGTTGTGGCCGACACCTGGGATGTAGGCCGTGACCTCCACCTGCGAGGACAGGCGCACGCGCGCCACCTTGCGCAGGGCGGAATTCGGCTTCTTCGGGGTGGTGGTGTAGACACGGGTGCAAACGCCGCGGCGCTGGGGCGAACCTTTGAGCGCGGGCGTCTTGGACTTGCTTACCTTGTCAGTGCGCCCTTTGCGGACCAACTGCTGAATCGTAGGCACCTAGTACGTTCTCTTTCTCCTGCGGGCGCGGCCCAGCCACGCCCTTTTTCTCTTGCGGGTCGGCAGACTACCGGCCGCAGACCCAAGGGACAATCTTAACCGCCCCTTGGGCCAAATACAAAACCGGGGCCGTCACTTGACGGTGATCTTGTACTTCTTGACGGCCTTGCCGGCTTTCACAATGAGGGTGTCGGTGCCTTTTTGCAGCGCTTTGACCCGCCCGGCCTTGTCCACCGAGACGACCGAAGCCTTCTTGGTGGAGTATTTCACCTTCACACCGGCCGCTTTGGCGGAGGTGTACTTTCCGGTGACGTAGAGCACCTGCCCGAGTTTCATCGTCTTGGGTATGGACACCGACACCTTCTTGGCTTTGGCGGCCGGCTTCTTGGCGACGACCTGCACCTTGACGGAAGCCTTCACCGCCTTGCCGTCCGCGCCCTTCTTCTTCGCGGTGGCGGTGATGGTGGCCGTGCCCTTCTTGACGGCGGTGACCTTCCCGGAGGGGCTCACCTTGGCGATCTTGGGGTTGGACGACTTCCACACCAGGTCTCCGCCGCGGTAGGTGGGCGGAACCGAGCCGGCGAAATAGACCCCGGCGGGCACGGTGAAGCTCTTGCCCTTCACCAACACCACCTTCGACTGGGCGAGTTTCACCTTGGTGACCACGAGCGCCTTGGCGGTCACGCTCGGCTGCTGGTCTTTCAGCGCCTGCTTTGCCTGCTCAGCCTGGGCCAAGGCGGCGGCGAGGTCGGCTTGCGCCTGCGCGGCGGCGTCGGCGGCCGCTTGGGCCTGCTTGGCCAGCTCGGCGGCCTTGTCCGCCTCGGCTTTCGCCAGCGCGGCCTGCTTGTCGGCCGCCGCCTGCTGCAGCGCGGCGGCCGCCTCGGACGCGGCGTTGGCGAGCGCGGCGGTCTTGTCGGCCTCGGCGGACACCTGCGCGGCCTGCACTGCCGCCGCTTTGGCGGCGTCGGCGGCCTGCTGCGCGACCACCGCGTCGGCGGCGGCCTGCTGGACGTCGGCTTGCAAGTCGGAGACCTGCTGCTGCAGGGCGGCGACCTGCTGGCTGTAGTCGGCGGAGGTGGTGTCCAGTTCGGCGATGGCTTCGGCCAGCCGGTCCAGGGCGTCGTTGAGCGCCTGCTGCTTTTGCTCCAACGCGGTCTGCAAGCTGTCGGCCAGGTTCTGGGCCTCGGTGGCCGCCTGCTGCGCCTGCTGGGCGAGGAGGCCCGCCTGAGCGGCGGCCGCCTCGGCTGTCTCGGCCCGCGTCACCAGCGCCGCGATCTGGGCGGCTTGCGAGTCGATGGTGCCGGCCTGGGAGCCGATGGTCTCCAGGGCGGCGTCCAGATCATCCTGGACTTCCTGCAACTCCGCCAGCGCGGCAGTCAACTGGCCTTGGGTGGCCGTCAACTCGGCGGACTTCGCCGCCAGCGCCTGCTGGGCCGCGTCCAGCGCGGAAGTGTCTACCACCAGCCCGGCCAGCGCCGTTGTCAGCGCGCTGGTGGCGGTGGAAACCGCTGCCGGGCTGGTGGCGGCGGCCCCGCCGGCCACCAGCGACTGGGCGGCGGAAACCGCCTGGGCCAGCGCGGCCAGCGAGTCCGCGGTGAATGCGCTGGTGGCGCTGCCGACGGCGTTCACCGCCTGCACCATCGCGGCCAGCGCGTCCAGTCCGGGCTGCACTGCGGCGGTCGTAATCAGCGCCGCGATGGCGGCGTTCACCGCTTGGGTGGCGGCGTCCACTTCCGCCTGGTCTTGGGAAGCCAGCTTCGCCGTGGCGTCGGCGACCGCGTCCTGCAGCTGGGCCCAGGTGGCGGTGGTGTAGTCGGCGGAGTTCAGCGCCCCGGCCGCGGCGAGCGCGGCTTGCAGCGCCACGGTGTCGGGCCCGCTCGGCCCGACGTGCTCCACCCCATACGCTTCGAATTCCCAGATCGAATAGCCCCAGGTGTTCGAGCGGGTCAGGCCGGTCATCCGCAGGAAGCGGGTGGTGACGCCGGACATGTCGATGGTGTCGGTGCCGCCCGAACCCACCGCCAGCGAACTGGTGATGACCGGGCCTTGCGTCCAGTTGACCCCATCGTCTGAATAGTCGATGCGGAAGGTGGCGGCGTGCGAAACCTCCCACTTGATCAGCACCTCGGTCAGGTCGTAGAGCTTGTCCTG
>JAISTI010000072.1 GCA_031272685.1 Propionibacteriaceae bacterium
ACCTCGGGGCTGACGGCCGCCACCCCGGCCACCCGCGCCACCTCGTCGGCCACCTTCTCCGCGAACGCCTGGCCGACATCTCCGGCGATCGTCAAGTCGATCTTCCCGGCGGCGCTGAGCAGGTTCCGCTCGAAGACGGTCTGCAGGCTGGGGGCTATGGAGTTCAGCCCGAAGGTGAGGGTGACGCCGATCGCCACCGCGAGGGTGGTGAACAGGGAGCGCCGTCCCCGCGCGAGCAGGTAGCGCAGTCCGAGCGTCGCGGCGGTTTTCACAGCAGCCCCAATTCCTCCAAAGCCCGGTAGGGGGCGTCGCGGGAGCCGTCGAGGGGGCGGTCGCCGACGATCATCCCGTCGCGCATCAGCAGCAGCCGGTGGGCGTAGCTGGCGATGCGGGCGTCGTGCGTCACCATCAGCACGGTGCGGCCCCAATCGGAGGCCACCTTGCCGAGCAGCTCGACGATCTCGCCGGCGGATTTGGAATCGAGGTTGCCGGTGGGCTCGTCGGCGAGGATGAGGGCCGGCTCGGTGGAGAGCGCGCGGGCCACCGCGACCCGCTGCTGCTGGCCGCCGGAGAGCTGGTCGGGCCGGTTGTCCAGCCGCTCGCCGAGCCCGACGCGGGCCAGCCAGGTTTTCGCCTTCTCTTCGGCGTCCGGCTCGCCATCAAGGCGCAGCGGCAGCGAGGCGTTCTCGGTGGCGGTGAGCATTGGGATCAGGTTGAAGAATTGGAAGACGAAGCCGATTTTGCGCCGGCGCAGCGCGGTGAGATCGTCGTCTTTGAGGCTGCCAAGCTCTTCCCCGGCGATGAGCACCTGCCCGCCGCTGGGGTCGTCCAGCCCGCCGAGCATATTCAGCAGCGTGGACTTGCCGCAGCCGGACGGCCCCATCACGGCGACGAACTGCCCCGCCTCGATGTCGAGATCCACCCCGCCCAGCGCGCTCACCTGGGTGTCCCCAGCGCCGTAAACCTTGGTCAGGGCGCGGGTGGAGACGATTGGCGCGCTCACTGGACTTTCACTTTCTGGCCGTCGGCAAGGGTGGAAGCGCCCACCGTCACCACCTCCTGCCCGGCGCTGACGCCGGATTCCACCTGCACGGCGGTGTCGGTTTGCGCGCCGGCTTTGATGGCGGTCTTGTGGGCCGTCCCGTCGGCGTCCACCACGAAGACGTAGCTGCCGTCGCCGTCGCTGAGCACCGCCTCGATGGGGACGGTGGTGGCATCGGCCGCCTGCTCGACGGTGATGGCCGCCGAGCCGCTCATCCCCTCCAGCACCCGGTTGCCGCCGGCGGCGACGCTGAGCTTGACCGTGTAGGCGACCGACCCGGTGGCGGTGCTGGTGGGCGACTGCCCGATCCAGGTGACTTTCCCGGTGAGCGGGGTGTCCGGATAGGCGTCCAGGGTGACGGCGGCCTGCTGTCCGGCTTTGACTTTGGCGATATCCGTCTCGTCGACGGCGGCTTGGAATACCAAACTGGTCTGGTCGGTGACGGTGAAGGCGGCCACGCCGGGGGTGAGCCCAGAACCCTTCTCGGTGGTGGGCGCAAAGGTGACCACACCGGAGATCGGGGCCTTCAGTTCGGCCCGCTCCAGGTTCGACTTCGCCGTTTTCAGCGCCGCTTTCGCCGCGTTCACCGCGTCGGCGGCGGCGGTCTTGGCTTGCTTGGTGCTTCCGGCGCTGGCGACGGTGGCGCTGGCGGCCTGCGCCTGCGCCAGCCCGGCCTGCGCCTGTTGCACCGAGACTTTCATGGTGCGCCAGGTGGCCGTCATGGCCTTTTTCTCTTCGCCCTTGGCCTTCTTGTACTGCTTGTTGTAGGAGCTGTAGTTCTTCTTGGCGGCCGAGAGCGCGGATTTCGCCGCGGAGACGGCGGCGTTGGCGGCGGCGCGCTGCGCGCTGGAAGGCGCCCCGTTCTTCACGGCTTCCACCTGGGCGTTGGCCGCTGAGAGGGCGGCTTGGGCCGCGGTAAGAGCCTGCTTGAGCGGGCCGGTGGCCATGGTGGCGATCACCTCCCCTTCGGTGACGGCGGCGCCGTCCGCCACCGCGATCTCGCCGATGGTGCCGGAGGTGGGCGGGAAGACCCCCGCGGTGGTGTCGGCGGCCAACGATCCGGACGCGCTCACCGTCACGCTCAGGTTCGTTTGGGACACTTGGGCCACGCTCACCACGGTGCCGCTGGTGGCCAGCTGGTAGCCGATGCCGCCGCCGGCTGCCACCACGACTGCGGCGACGCCGCCGATGATCCAGGTCTTTTTCTTCATGATTGCCTCCCGTGGCGGTATTTGCCGTCGAAGTCTTTGAGGATGCCGGCCGCGTCGATTTGGCTCAGCACGTCGAAGCTGCCGTCGGGCACGCCCAGCAGCCGGTCGTGGGCGTGGCAGTATTCTTTGATGCCGCTGATGAAAGCGTCGACCAGAGCTTGGCCGGAGAGCTTGCGCACCCGCGTCCACAGCCGAGTGGCGGCGTCGAACCAGATGGAGATGATGATGTCGGCGACCATCTCCGGGTCTTCGATGTCGAAGCTGCCGTCCGCTTTGCCGTCGCGGACGATGCCGAGCACCATCTCGCCGAAGCTGTCCGCCCACATCTGGAAGGTGCGGGCGCGCAGCGTGCCGTTGCCGTCGTCGAAGAGGACGTCGGCGAAGGCGGCGGCGTTGTACGACTCTTTGTACTGGGCCGCCTTCACCCAGAAAGTCTGCAGCCGCTCCAAAGCCGAGGCGCCTTCGACCGATTTCAACACTTCGAACAGTTGCTCCATCAGCGTTGCGGAGTAGCGCTGCATCAGCTGTTCCAGCAGGTCGCTCTTCGAGGAGAAATACAGATAGAAGGTGCCCTTTGCCACTCCGGCCCGGCTGGTGACCGCCTCCACCGGCATGTCTTCGAACCCCATCTCGCGGCTGAGCGCCTCGGCGGCGTCGAGCAGCTCTTCCCGGCGCACTTCCGGCGGTTTGCTCACCCGCTTGCGCGGCGTCTCCTGGGCCACAATCCCCTTCATTCTCGCGGTGTCCTGCAACTGACTGACCGTCAGTCAGTAATGATGCTAGCCCGCTTTCTCCCGCTTGGCAAGGAGGCTTCCCATAGCCGAGTCTCAAGCCAGCCTCAAGCACGTTCTCATCTCAATTGCCGTGTGTACTAGCGATTTCGGCCCGCCATTCCGTAGGCTGTGCGCCAGGTACGCGCCCCGGTCGGGGTGAGCAAATAGGGGCGCGTGCGCGGGGAGGAACATTGAGGGGGAAACGCGCATACGCTCTTGCCGTTTCGCTTGCCGTCTTATTGTCGGCTGCCGCGCCCGCTTGGGGTGAGGAGCCGGAAGACGCCAGCGCTGACATCCAGGTCACCCAAGCTGCCGCAACAGGCGCCAGCACGCCGTCGGCCGTGGAAACGGAAACCGCCGAGCCGGCCACCCAGGCGGTGGCGCAAACCACTGCCGAGACGGTCGGGCCAACCGCCGCCGAGACGACCGTGGAACCGGCGGTACCAACGCCTTCCGCCGGGACGATACCCGAGCCCGCCCCCCAGCAAAGCGCGCCACCGGCCACCCAGGCGGCCAGCGCGCCGCAAGCCCGGCTCATGGCGGGCACCGCCACCGTCACCTTCATGCTCAACAACACCGACGAATACTTTGTCAGCGGGTTCGCCCCGCAGACCGTGTCGGTGGGCAGCACCGTGTCCGAGCCGATCCACCCGACTGTGCCGACGGGATACGTCACCTTCCGGGGCTGGTCTGTCTACAATCCCGCACACCCCGACCATGATTTCGAGTTCTACACCCGTGACAAATTCTGGGCCTTCGACGGCACCGCGAACGCCGACACCGTCTCCACCGACGTCATCCTTTACGCGGTGTTCGACGACCGTTGGCTGCTCTCCTTCGCGGATGGCAGCGGCACCGTGCTGCTCACCCGTCGCGTCGCCTTGGGCGACACCTACGCCGGGCCGACCCAGGCCGTCATCGACCTGCTGATGGAATCCCCGCCGAACGAAGGCGACCGGATCGTCGGCTGGGAAGAGGACGCGGCCTCGGGCTACTACGGCGGCGACGTCTTCTTCGGCTCCTCCGAGATGCCCAACCACGACCTCATCATCAAGCCCAAGTGGGCATCCACCCGGGTGGTGACGTTCGATTCGCGCGGCGGCACCTACGTCTCGCCAAAGCTGCCGGTCTACAACACCACGGTCACCGAGCCGACCAGCCCCACCCGAACGGGTTACGACTTCGACTGCTGGACGGCCAACGCTGCCGCCAACTCCTGCGCCACCGACGCCTGGAGCTTCGCCACGCCGGTCACCGCCGACACCACCCTGTACGCGATCTGGAAGGCCAAACCGGTCGGCTACACCGTCGTCTACTGGGGTGAGAAAAAGGGTGTGATCGGCGATCCGGGCACCACCGCGATGAACTACGAATTCCTGAACACCACGCCCGTCTATGACACCGACACCGACCTGACGAAGCCGGCGGGCACCGCGATGTCCTGCACCAGCGCGAACCTCGCCGACTGCTTCACCACCGCCGAGCAAGCCGCTTTGGACGTGCTGCTGCCCTTCCCGGACTTCTTCACCCTCTCCTGGGTGGCGGCGCCGAACCTGGCTGGTGACGGCACCACCGTCGTCAACGTGTATTTCAAGCGCACCGTCTACACGCTGCAGTTTGACGTACACGGCAACAAGCAGTCGGTGAACAACACCAACCCGGACTATCCGAATTACAACACCGCGCAGCAACCCAACGCCTACCTGACCATGGGTGGCGTCGAGTACCAGCGGCCAGGCACGGCGAACGAAAACGTGCTCTATTCGTTCACCGCGAAATGGGGGGAGAACATTTCCACCGTCTGGCCCGCGATTGGATCGGTAACCCATCCCAGCGGCTGGAACCAGTTTGGTTGGTGGATCGGCAACGGCGCGCAGACCCCGCACTCGATCCAATTCGAGGTGTCGGACGTGTTGGCCACAGCCGCCGAAGCCGGCGGCGGCACCGTCACCATGGCTCCGGAGTGGTCTACGGATTCCTCCGTGATTCCGATCGCGCGCCTGTACTACTTCGAAGCCACCGCGGCGGAGTACGCCTCCATCAACATAGCTTCCGTGCCGAATTTCTCCGACACCTCCACCGAGACCATGGACGCCAATGGCACCGCGCATCGGCAGTACATCGTGTATGACAACAAGCTCTGGGTGCTGCAGATGGTCGAGGCCGGGCAGCAAACCGGCTTCCAGAAGTGCCAGACGCGC
>JAISTI010000082.1 GCA_031272685.1 Propionibacteriaceae bacterium
GCCGCCGTCTCGTCCGGAGACAACTCCAACATCCTATCCGCCCGGGTGGTGCGCGAGACTTTCGATGTGACCAACGTGGTGGCCCGCATCTACGACCAAGGGCGCGCCGAGGTGTACGAGCGGCTGGGCATCCCCTCGGTGGCCACCGTCCGCTGGGCCGCCGACCAAGTGATGCGCCGGCTGCTGCCCACCGGGTCCGAACCGCTGTGGCGCGACCCTTCCGGCACCGTCCGGCTGGTCGAGGTATTCGCCGACGTCGGCTGGGTCGGCAAGCGCATCTCGCAGATGGAAACGCTGGCGCACGCCCGCATCCCGTTCTTGGTCCGCTTCGGCACTGGCATCGTCACCAACGAGACCACCGTGCTGCAAGACGGAGACCTCATCTACGCGGCCGTCGCCAACGACCAGGTGGGCGAGATCGAGGAACTGTTCGCCAAAGCGCCGGGGGAGAGGGGCTGAAATGCGGGTTGTCATCGCCGGGGCCGGCAGCGTCGGCCGTTCCATCGCCACCGAATTGATTGCCCACGGGCATCAGATCCTGCTCATCGACCGCGATCCGCGCCAAATCCAGATGGAGGCGGTGCCGCAGGCGGAATGGCTGCTCGCCGACGCCTGCGAGGTCGCCTCCCTGGAAGAGGCCGGATTGGACAGCTGCGACGTCGCCATCGCCGCCACCGGTGACGACAAGGTAAACCTGGTGCACTCGCTGCTCGCCAAGACGGAATTCGGCGTGCCGCGCACCGTCGCCCGGGTGAACCACCCGTCGAACGAGTGGCTTTTCGACGACGAGTGGGGGGTGGACGTCGCCGTCTCCACCCCCAGGCTGATGTGCGCGTTGGTGGAAGAAGCGGTCGCCGTGGGCGACCTCGTGCGGCTGCTCAGCTTCAAGGGCGGGCGCTCCAACCTCGTCGAAATGACGCTTCCGGAAAACTCCCCGCGCGTCGGGGTTGCCGTGGGAGAGCTGGCGCTGCCCTCCGACGTGGTGCTGGTGGCGATCATCCGCGACGGGGTGGCGCTGGCGCCGGTTCCGGACGCCGCCATCGAAGGCGGCGACGAACTGCTGTTCCTGGCCGACCCGGCCTTCGAGAACGAGCTGGCGCAGTATTTGGCGCCGCACATCTCAGATCCGGCAATAGACGCCGACGCGCCTTTCGAGCCTGCCCCGCCGCCGGCGGCGAAGCCGTCCGCCCCACTGCCACACGAAGACGAAGTCAGCTAGAACAAGTCTCCTGGCAAATCTCCTAGCCAGACTGCGGTTATTCGGGAAGCAGCTCGTAGCGCGGGTTGAAAATCCGCCGTCCGGTGTTGTCTTCGGCGAGCCGCCCCTCGGCCACGAGCTGCCCGCCCGCGTTCACGCCGGGGATTTCCCGCCGGCCGATCCAGACCAAGGTGAGCACGCCGGTGCCGTCTTCCAGTTCGGCCTCCAGCCATGGGGTGCCGCGCCGGGGGCGGACGGTGAGCGCCGCCACTTCGCCGCGCACCCGCACCACCTGCCGGGCATGGGCTTGGCCGATGGGGACGACCTGCGGTTGGGTGGCGGAAGGCGAACCGGGAACCGCGGCTTCCGGCGCGGGCGGACGGCGGCCGCCGATCCGGCCCAGCGCCCGCTTCAGGGAATCCGACCAAGCCATGGCTACTTCTCGGGCAGGGTCAGCGGGATGAGGTCTCCGGGCGCCATCGGGGTGTTGCCGCGGCGCACCACAATGTTGCGCAGGAATTCGGCGAACGGCTCGGCCAGGGTCTCGTCGTCGCTGATGGCGGCCTCGCCCAGCACGGTGCCGCGCAACAGCCAGCGCGGGCCTTCGACCAGCCAGATGCGCGAGACATGGAAGAGCTGCTCCTTGCCGGTGCCCGGAACCGGGACGATGCGCTTGAGCTGCTGGCCGAACGGGCCGTCTTCGAATTCGATGGAGCCGTCGGCCGCTTCGGTCTGCTCGGTGATTTCCGCGACCACCTCGTCGAGGCTGCCGCCAGTGGTGGAGGCGGCGAAGAGCGCGATTTCCAGGCCGGATTTGCCCCAGGTGACGGTGGCCGCCTGCACCTCTTTGGTTTCCTGGTTGGCGACCAGCTTGACGCTGAAGCCGGACACCGGGGTGAGGATGAGCGCCCCGAGGTCGAGGCGCTGCACGCCGTCGTTGAGGTCTACCTCGTCGATGTCGAAGGGGCCGTCCGCCCGCGGGTCGAATTCCTCCTCCCCGCCGGTGGGGAGGCCTTCCCAGTCTTCTTCGACAAAGTCGGTTTCGTCGCCCAGCTCTTCGCCGGGGACTTCCACGACCTCGCCGTCGGGAAGCACGATGTCGTCTTCTGTTCTGCCTTTTCTGAAAAGCGCCATGGGGGCAGTCTACGCTCTTGGGCGGCGGATCTCAGCGCCAGTGGGCGGCCAGGATGGGGGCGACCAGCTCAATCTGCCAGTGGCGGGCGTCGAGCTGGGCCAACAGCGCCACCGCGTCTGCCGGCCCGCCGTCTTTCGTTTCCCACAGCACCCGGCGCAGCAGGTCGGGCTCCAGCAGTTGAACGACGGGGATGCGGGTGCGCTCGGCCAGCGCGGAAACCTCCTCGCGGACGCGGTCGTAGCGGGCCGCCAACTGCGGGAATGACTTCTTCCAGCGCCACTGCTGGGCGTGCGGCTCTTTGCCACGGGAGCGGGTGGGCAATTGGGAATCCGGGAGCGCGAGGGCGCGGTTGGCAGCGTCGGCCCAGTCTTTGAGATACGGTTTCGCGCCTTTGCGGGCGAAGGCGGGCAGTTTGAGCAGGTCGCCCGCAGCCACCTTTTTCGCGCGCTCCAGCTGGGCCGCCAGCTCGGTGATGCCCTTGTCGACGAGGATTTTCGAGGGGGCGGTGTCGGTGCGGCGGGCGATGGCGTCGCGGGTGAGCCACAGCTCGCGCACCACCGCCAGCCCGCGCTGCGTGTGCACCAGGTGGATGTTCGCGGTGCGCCGCCACGGGTCGGGGTGGACGGCCGGCGGGTCGGCGGCGTGCGCCGCCAGGTGGGCGAATTCCTGCAGCGCGATGTCCAGCCGACCGGCGGCTTCCAGCTCGGCGGCCAGGGCGTCGCGCAGGTCGGCCAGCCGTTCGACGTCGAGCGCCGCGTAGGTGCGCCAGGAGCGCGGCAGCGGCCGTGCCGACCAGTCTTCGGCGGAGAATTTTTTGGCCAGCCCGACGCCGAGGAAGTGCTCCATCAACGCCGAGAGATTGACCCGCTCGAAGCCCAGCAGCCGGGCGGCCAGCTCGGTGTCAAAGAGCCGGGCGGGCAGGAAGCGCACTTCGGCCAGGCAGGGCAGGTCGTTGGTGGCGGCGTGGATGATCCACTCGGCGTC
>JAISTI010000221.1 GCA_031272685.1 Propionibacteriaceae bacterium
TAAAGCCGAAGACCGCGCCGAAAACCCGCCCGCCCAGCACCAGCAGGAAGAAGACCAGTTCGAACCCTGCTATGCCGGCCGAAAGGGGGCGCAGCACCGAGCCGACGGCGGCCAGCACCCCGAGCATCGCCAGCGCTTTCACGTCCAGCCCGCCGTCGCCGATCTCGCTGAGGGTGGTGACCAGCACCAGCGGAATGACGAGGGCGAACAGCAGCGGCGCCTGCACCGGCTGGGCGAGCGCGTCCGGGGAGAGGAACAGCGGCCAGGTGAAGGCGGCGGCCGCGACGAGCAGGGTGCCCGCCAGGCAGGCGGCGAGCCGCGCTTTCGCGGCGGCTGGGGGCTGGGCAATCGCCAACGCGGGCTGGCTCACCATTCCACCTCCCGCAGGCCGGCGGCCACTTCGGCCGGGGTGAGGATGTCGAGCGGGGCGAAGACTTTCGCCATTTGCGGGGAGTACGCGGGGGACGACGTGGTGATGTGGCGGGTCTCGCCGTCGGCGATGATGTCGCCGTCCGCCATCAGCACGGTCCGGGTGCTCACTTGGGCGGCGAATTCGACATCGTGGGTGCTGACGGCCACCGCGATGCCGGCCGAGCGCAGCCCGGCGATGACCTCCGCCAGCCGGGCTTTGGCGCCGTAGTCGAGGCCGCGGGTCGGCTCGTCGAGCAGCACCACCGCCGGGCGGGCGGCAAGCTGGATGGCCAGCACCAGCGCCAGCCGCTGGCCTTCGGAAAGGTCGCGCGGGTCTTCATCTCCGGAAAGCTCGACGCCGAGGGTGGCCAGCAACCGGCGGGCGGTGCCGGGCGCGGCCTCGCTCTCTTTGTCGGCTTGCGCCAACTCCTGGCCCACCGTGGGCAGGTAGAGCAGGTCGGCGGCCGTCTGCGGCACCAGCGAAACCACCCGGCGGGCGGCGGCCGCGCCCAACGCGCGGGGGTCTTCGCCGTCGACCGACAGCTCCCCCGAAGAAGGTATCCCCCCTTGCAAAGCCCACAAGAGGCTGGATTTCCCGGCACCGTTGCGGCCCATAACGGCGGTGACCTCCCCGGCGGCCAGCTGCAGGCTCACCCCGTTCACCGCCACCTGCTGGCCGTAACGGACGGTGAGGTTTTCACAGGTGAGCGCCGCCCGGGCAGGATGGCTGGGGGACGGGAACGGCTCTCGTGGGGACAGTCCTTCAGCCCGCGCCCGGCGGCGGGCGTCGCGCACCGTCAGCGGCACGGTTTCCCAACCGGCGGCCTTTGCCAGCTGCGCCAGCGGCGGCTGGATGCTGGTGTGGGCGAGCAGCTCTGCGGGTTTGCCGTATTCAGCCCGGCCGGTTCCGTCCAGCCAAATCATCGAGTCGGCGGCGTGCATCACCCGCTCCAGCCGGTGTTCGGCAAGCAGGACGGTCAGGCCCACCTCGTTCACCAGCATCGAGATGGCTGAAAGCACGTCTTGGGCGGCGGTCGGGTCGAGCGCCGAGGTGGGCTCGTCGAGCACCAGCACCGCGGGTTGGGCCGCCAGCACCGCCGCGATCGCCACCCGCTGCTGTTGCCCGCCGGAAAGCTCCAGCAGCGGAAGGCCGCGCAGCTCGGCGATGCCCAGCAGATCCATGGTTTCTTCGATTCGTTTGCGCATCGCCACCGGGCCGAGCCCGAGCTGTTCCATGCCGTAGGCGATTTCGTCCACCACCGTGTCGGTGACGAAGCCTTTCAGCGGGTCTTGGCCCACATAGCCCACCACGTCGGCCAAATCCTGCGGCCGGTGCTCACGGGTGTCGCGCCCGGCCACCCGCACCTGGCCTTCCAAGGTGCCGCCGGTGAAATGCGGCGCCAGGCCGTTCACCGTCTGCAGGAGGGTGGATTTGCCCGCGCCGGGCGGCCCGACCAGCAGGCACAGCTCGCCTTCGGCGACGGTGAAATCCACCCCGCGCAACACATCCCGCCCGCCCGGATACGCGAAACGGCTGATGCCAAACTCGATCATGGCGCGCCCCAATCCGCCGGATGGACGGCCGCGAGCGCGGGCCGCGCGGCGGGGTTGGCCACGGTTGCCGGCCGTGGGCGCAGGGAGCGAACCGTGCCGACCGCTTCGGGCAAACCGGGACTCTTCGCGCCGGCGATGCCGGAGGGTGCCAGCGCCAGGGCCGCCGCCAACACCGCGAGCAGCAGCAACGGGGACAACGCCGGCCAAGACGGTGGGTTGGTGCTGGGATGCAGCACGCTCGGATTTGCGATGGAGACAGCGGCGGTGAGCCCGAAAGCGGCCAGCCCGCAGGCGCTCACCGCCCACTCCCGCAGCCCCCACGGAGGCGGGTTGAAGCGGGTGACGCGCAGCCGCCGGCCGGCCAGCCGCAGCCCGGCGAGAGTCCCGGCCACCCCAAGGAACAGGCATCCGGCGGACAGCCAGGACGCCCCGCCGGAGAGCAGCAGGAAGACCCCGAAAGTGGCGACCATCGCGGCGGCGAGCATCAGCGCCAGCGGCCCTGGCGAGCCTTTGCCCACCCGCCGGCCGAAACCGCGCGCCTGCATGCCGGCCGCCAGCGCGATCGAGCGCTCGATGGCGTCGGAGAGCACCGGGATGACCAGGGAGAGCAGCCCTTTGAGGCCGTCGGCCCGCTGGCCGCGCAGCCGCCGGGCCTTGGCCACCCGCTGGATGCTCTCGATGAGCTGCGGGGCGACGGACAGCGCGATCACCACCGCCACCGACACCTCGTACAGCGCGGCCGGCACCGAACGCAGCGCCTGCCGCGGGTTGGCCAGGGCGTTCGCCGCGCCCAGGCACAGCAGCATCACCGCCAGCCGGGCGGCGTCGTACAAGGTGTAGAGCAGCCCCTCCAGGGTGAGCGCGCCGCCGAGGCGGATGCCGGCGGCCCAGCCGGGCAGCGGCACTTCTGGCAGGGCGAACAGCACGGTGGAGCCCTCGTTGGCCCCCAGCAAGATTTGGAAGAAGACCCGGACGGCGATCACTATCAAAGCGAGCCAGAAATACGCCCGGATCGAGCGCGCCCAAGGGGTGTCTTGGCGCCGCAGCGCCGTCACCGCCGTGATGACCAGGGCGAGCAGGGCCAGCAGCAGCGGGTTGGTGGTCAGGCAGGCCGTTCCGGCCAGGGCGATCGCCCAGACCCACCAGGCCCACGGGTGTATCGCTTTCATACGCGGCCTCCCCGGCGGCGCAGCGCCACCACCAGCACGGCCGCGCCCGCCACGACGATGGCGCCCACCGCCACCGTCCAGCCCAGGTTGCCGTTGCCTGGCCCGGAGTTGGGAGACGGGGCCGCCGAGCTGTCGAAGGCCGCGACCGCTTCGGCCGGGGTGAGCGCGAGGCTGGACGAGCCGTCGCCGAAACGCCAGCCTTCCACGCTCCCGGCGGACGGCTGGTAGCTGCCGCCGCCTTCGAGGGCGTATTCCCAGTCGCTGTAGCCCGAGCCGGTGGGTCGGGCGTGCCAGTAGTTCCAGTAGGCGTTTGCGGCGGTGACACAGGCGTCGGGCAGGCCATTCACCCGGCAGAGCATCCCCTGCCCGGTCAGCTCGACGGCGAAGCCGGCGCTGGCCAGGGCCGCGTATCCGGTGTCGTATTCGGTGGCGCAGCCGGTCTGCGGCTCGCCGCCGAGGTCGCCGGGATCCACCACCACCCAGACTCCCGGACATGCGTCCGGGCTCTGGGTGGCGGCGGTTTTTTGCTCAGCAGTCAGATAGTTCTCACCGGTTAGGGCAAGCAGCGCCTGCAATGTGGCGTTCAGCTCGCTCTCGGGATCGCCCAGCGTGTTTGGGAAGCCGCCGTCGGGCAGTTGCGCCCCGGCGAGCCAGCCCGCCGCTTTGGCGGCGGCGGCCTGGTCTTCGTGGGATTGGTTCAGGGCCAGCAGCGCCACCGCGGTGGAGTTCACCGGCGAATAGCCTTCCCAATGGCCGTCCGCCTCCTGGCCCGCCCGGAGCCAGGCCAGCCCCCGCAATGCGGCGGCTTGTGCGGGTTCGTCCAACTGGGAAAGAAGTGCCAGTGTCGCCAGCGCGGTGTTGTCGGGGTCGGAAGCCGAGCCCGGAGCGTAGCTCCAGCCGCCGTCTTCCCCCTGCTGTTCCAGCAGCCAGGAGGCCAACGGTTCGCCGGCGGCCCCGGCCCGGTGCAGTGCGATGAGCGCCAGCCCCGCCGAGTACGGGGTGGGGGCGGCGCCGAAAGCCCCGTCTTCGCCGATGCCGTCTTGGACGCCGCCCAGCAAGTCCACGCCGCCGAAGTCCCTGATGTCGGCGTGGATCACTTCGGCCACCAAGGCCAGCTTCAGCGACGCTTCCGCGCTGGTGGCATAGTCCAAAGCCCGGTCCTGCAAGTAATCCGCCATCGCGCCGACAGCGTCGTTGGCGGACGTATCTGAAGTGGCGGCGAGCGCGACCACCGCGTCGGCGGTGGTGGACTCGGCGCCGAAAGCGGATTCCAGGTGGCCGTCCTGCATTTGGCCAAGCACATACGCGATGGCTTGGCTGATGGCCCCGGCCTGGGTGTCGGTGGCCGGGGTAGGCTCGGCCCACGCGGGCGAAAGGCAGGACAGGCTGAAGATGGCGATGGCGGCCAACGCCGCCCATTTCGGGCCTCGCACCTGCGGTTCCTTCCCTTGAGGCACTCGACCCGGTAAGTCTTTGACTTAGCTCGGTCCGCTTGCCACGACGGACTACTTGATGAGCAGAACTTGCGCAGGTTTCCCGACTTAGCTCCGGCCGAAGCCTTCGCATCACGGTTGCGGGTCAGTCCCGGATTCGCACCGGGTTCCCCTACACAGGTTCGTGATGGACTCTACCACGCACGCGCAGCACGCGGAACCCTTTTGCGCTGGCCAGGCGCTCGGTGGGGAACCCTTGGGAACCCAGCCAGGATTGCAGGGAATCGGCGCCGAGGTTTTTTCCCACCACCAGGAAGGCGAAGCCTTCCGGTTTCAGCCGGGGCAGCCAGGTGAGCAGCAGCCCGTGGAGGGCTTCCTTGCCGATGCGGATGGGTGGGTTCGACCAGATTTCGTCGTACTGGGCGGCCGGGTCGGTGGCGGCGGGAAGGAGCACCCGTACCCGGTCCGCGACCCCGTGCCGGGCGGCGTTTTCGCTGGTCAACGCCAGGGCGCGCTCGTTCACGTCGACCGCGTCCACCACCGCCTGCGGGTTGGCTTTGGCCAGGGCGACGGCCAACACGCCCCAGCCGCAGCCGAGGTC
>JAISTI010000229.1 GCA_031272685.1 Propionibacteriaceae bacterium
CCGCGTCCACCACTTTGCCCTTCAACTTCGGTGCGGGCGTCCAGAACACGTTGGAGAACTCGGCGGGGGTGTTGTGGGCGCAGAGCGCGAACAGGCCGGTGGGGTAGATCCGCGCCGGGTCGGTGACGGTGTAGTCGATGGCGAGCGCCTGGTCGAGGTACACCTGGATGCGCGCCCCGTTCAGCACGATGTCCACATGGTAGGTCTGGGTGTTGGACACGGTGATGGGGGCGGTGGCGAAGGTGTAGTCGTTCAGGAAGTCGAACAGCCGCACCCCGGTGCTGCCGTTGCGCAGCTGCACCGCGTAGGAGCCGTCATAGGGCCACTCGCCCTGGCTCTGGAAGATCAGGTTCACCAGGTCGGAGCCCTTCTTGACGTCGGCGGAGAACACGTATTTGTCGTCGGATTCCTCGGCGGCGAAATAGAACGGGTTCGAGCCTCCCACGCCGTACAGGATGGTGTCGTCGATGTAGTAGTGGCCGCCGTTGGAGCCGGTGTGGTAGCCGGTCAGGTTGGTGGCGAAGTTGTCCGGGCCGCGCACCGTGAGCGTGGCGGTGGCTTGCAGCCAGGGCTTGCTCGGGGAGGTGACGGTGATGGTGGTCGTGCCGGGGGCCAGGCCGAGGATGTCGGCTTCCAGGCCGCTGCCGGTGATGTGCGCGACGCTGGGGTCGGCGACGGTCCACACCAGGTCGCCGGGGTCGGCGGCGGTGGCCGGGGTCAGGGTGGCGAGGATCGTCTTTACGGAGCCGTCGTTGCCGTCGATGGCGGCGGGGATGGCGATTCCGGTCGGGATGGCCGGGTCGGGCGGCGGGTCGTACCAGATGCTCTTGAGCGGGTACACATTCAAGGTGACGTCCGTGTCCCCGCCTTCGGTGAAGACTTCCAGCCCGAGGGCGTCGGCGTCGTGCAGCACATGGTAGGTGCCGATGAGGCTGTCGCCGTCGATGAACGCCTCCACCGCCGCGCGATCCACATACACCTTCATGGTGACGGAGGTGGAGCCTGGGATGACCGAGCTGCCGGTGAAGGTGCCGCACAGGGTCGGGCAGCGCCCGCCTTTCGAGCGGTCCACCGTCAGCTTCTTGTCGGCCCAGTTGTAGCGCACGCTGGTCTGCTGGCCGTCGGCGCCCTGGCGGACGTTGAAGCCGAACGCGGTGGCGGAAGCCGACGGCGTGAAGGTGGCGTCAATCTCGTACACATCCCCCTCGAAATCGGCCAGCGGGTTCTCGCCGCCGGGGGTAAGGGTCACGCTGTTGAGGGTGGTCGGGGTTTGGCGCAGCGATTGGTATTCGGAGATGGGCGTCTGCACCAGCACCAGCCGGCCGCTCGGGTCGGCCGTCAGGGAAAGCTCGGTCTGCAGCGAGAAGGTGCCGTTGAAGCGGGTGTTGGTGAGCGGGTCGCCGACGGCGCTGGGATAGGCGGCGCCGTTCATCCACTGGATCCACACCACCCGCGGGTTGGCGGAGCTTTCGGTGAATTCCCCTTGCGAATAGGTCATGCCGGCGTAGGCGTTGGAGTCGGTCAGGTAGAACGGCGCGTTGTCGTTGCCGGTGTACTGCGGGTCGGGCAGGAAATTCCATTTGCCGGAACCGTCCACGGCGAAATCGCCCACTTTGTAGCTGACGCCGCCGCGGGAGAGCAGCCACTTGTAGTCCACCACGGTGCCGGTGGAGTCTTTCACCGGCAGCAGCACGAGGTCGGGGCATTCGGTATCCCAGCCGGGCATGCCTTCTGGCTGCCAGTTGACCAGGTCGTTGGACGAGTAGATGCGCACCGGGCCGCCGGCGATTATCAGGAACCACTTGTTCTGGTAGCGGAAGACCTTCGGGTCGCGGAAGCCGCCGTTGTTGAACGGATCCTGCCCGCCCCACCAGTCGAGCACCACGCCGTCGATCTTCTCGAAGGTGACGCCGTCGAGGCTCTTGCCGAGGATGACCCGCTCGCCGTTGCCGTCGGCGGTGATGAAGGTGACGATGCCCTCCTCGCCGGGGCCGAAAATCCCGGGGGCGGTGGTGTTGTCCGCCACCACGGCCGAGCCGGAGAACATGGTGCCGTATTCGTCGGGGTAGAACGCGATGGGCTGCCAATCCCAGTGCACGAGGTCGGTGCTGGTGGCGTGCGACCAGTGCATCGGCCCCCAGACGGTGGCGGTGTAGAACTGCTGGAAGAAGTGGTACTTGCCCTGGAAGTAGACCAGGCCGTTCGGGTCGTTGTTCCAGCCTTCCGGCACCGAGTAGTGCGTCTGGTTGCGGTAGGGCTCGTTGTAGTAGTCGAGTTCGTAGCCGCGCCGGATGATGTTGAGGCTGTAGCGCATGGCGGCCCCGTCGGGGTTCACCGCGTCCACCTTGAAGAGGTTCTGGCCGATGCTCAGCGAGACGGGGTTGGCGGCCGGGTTCCCGTCGGGGCCGGTGATGGTGACGGTGGTGCCGGGGTTTGCCGTGGGGGCGTTGATGGTCGCCTGCCCGGTGAAGAAGTCAACGTATTGGATGTAGTTGGGCTGGGTGGCGATGAAGGTGCTGGGCGGCTCGGCGGTGCCGGGAGCGACCGGGGTGACGTCCAGCGCGGTGAGCAGCGGGGCGTTGGCGGCGGTCACCGGATACCAGTAGATGTTCTGGTGGGTGACGTCGGCGTCGTACACCAGGAAGCCCAGGCGTCCGGAATAGTCGATGTTGCCTTGCCCGTTCACGGAGTTGCCGGTGTAGTCCGCGGTGTTCACCACGATTTCCCCATCCACCTTGTAGACGATGTGTTTGCCGATGACCGTCACTTCCAGGTGGTAGTCGGTTTTGGTGGGGATGGCGAATTGGGCGACGAGGTCCTGCGCGCCGTTGTAGCCGAAGCGGAAGAGCCGGCCGTAGCCGAGCTGAGGGTGGATGTTGGCGATGTAGGAGCGGTTGTTGCCGCCGCCGTTTTCGCGGAACATCAGCGCCGCCGCGCCGGTGGTGTTGGTGTTGAAGTGCACGTCCGCCCCGTAGACGAAGTCGGTGGCGGTGGTGTTGAAGCGCAGGAAATTGTCGCCGCCGCCGGCCCCGCGCAGGCCGTCGTCGGTGCGGGTCCAGGTGCCGCTGTAGTCGAGGACTTGGTCGGTGATATTGGTGTGGACCGGCCCGCCGAGCCAGGGCTCGTAGTTCAGGTTGGTGTAGGTGGCCTCGCTTTGGAAGGCGAGCAGGCCGAGGGCGCCGCCGGCGTAGCTGGAGTCGGTGCCGGTGAGGGTGACGAAGTCGGAGGCGGGGGCGCCGACGTTGCCGATGGTGTAGGTGAAGGAGCCGTTGGGGTTGACCAGCAGTTTCAGGTGCAGCAGCTGGGTGAAGTCCACGTTGCCCTGCCCGGCGCTGGCGAGCACGGTGTAGCTGTTCACCCGGAACACCCGGATCTTGGTGGACGCGCCTTCGCCGGAGTCGAAGTTCGCGCCGTACCAGGTGCCCGCGCCGGGGTCGGACGGGTTGGACAGGCCGAACAGCAGGGCGGCGCTGCGCGAGCCGGGGGCGAGCTGCACGTCCGACTCGAAAAGGAAGCCCTTCACGATTGGCGAGGCGTCCCAGGAGACGAAATGGTCGCCGCCCAGCTGGCTGACGGTGACCGCGCCACCGGATTCGGTGACGGTGCCGCCGGAGCGGCTGGTGAAGCCCGTCGGGGTTTGCGCCCCCGCGGGGGTGGCGGGCGCCGTTATCGGCAGCAGCGCGGCAACCAACGCCGCGGAAATGGCAAGGGCGGCCAATCGGCCCCGCTTAATAGACATCGTTGTCATTCCTTTCTACGTCAAAGCGCCGGTTGGTGTTTGGGCGCTTGCACGCTATTCAGTGGTTCCCGCCTCGATCGGCGGCGACCGGGAGGTTGGCACATTTCTACCAGTCTGCGACAACGTTGTCAATACCCTCCGGCGAGTTTTCCGCGCATTTTTTCTGCGGCTACGATTTGGCAGGTGAGCTATCTCGATTACGCCGCCGGCGCGCCGCTGCGGCCGCAAGCGCGGGCGGCGATGCTCGCCGCCTGGGAGCAGGTGGGCAACCCAAGCTCGGCCCACGCCGCCGGGCGGGCGGCCGCCAAACTGCTGGAAGAGGCCCGCGAATCCCTGGCCGCCGACATCGGCGCGCACCCGGCGGAAATCGTTTTCACCTCCGGAGGCACCGAGGCCAACAACCTGGCCCTGCGCGGCCTCACTTCCGGGCGCATCGCCGTCAGCGCAGTGGAACACCCGTCCCTGGCCAACGCCGTGGGCAGCTTGCCGAATTGCGAATCCATCCCAGTCGGGCCGGACGGCCGGGTGGCCCCCGCGCACTTGCCCAACACCGCGCTCGTCTGCGTCCAAA
>JAISTI010000027.1 GCA_031272685.1 Propionibacteriaceae bacterium
CAGAGCGACCGTCTCGCCCTGCTCGTTGACGACCGACCAGCCTTCGCGCGGCCGCTCCGAGACGATGACCTCGGCGGCGGACAGGGTGGTCAGCTCGCCTTCCACATCCACTTCCGCCTGCCCGGCGGCCTTGAGCGCGGCCGCCAGCTTGGCGGCGTCGGCGGCGGCGACAGCGCCCGCGACCACCGGAGTGCGCTTGCCGAAACGCTTGCCCAATTCGCGGAAATTGCCTTTCGCGGAATAGTCGACGAGGTCGCCGGCCTCCGCGAACGATTCCACCGCCAACACGTTCAGCTCGGCGGCCACCTCGGCCAGCAGATCTGCAGGCAGGGTGGCCAGCGCGGCGGACGAAACCAGCAGCCGGCGCAGCGGCTGGCGGTTTTTCACCTTCGCCTCCGAGCGGGCGCTGCGGCCCAGCTCCACCAGGCGGCGGGCCAGCCGCAACTGCGCCATCAGCTCCGCGTCCACCTCGGATTCGGCGGCCTCCGGCCAGGCGGCCAGGTGCACCGACTCCGGCGCGTCGGAGACCGAAACCACCAGGTCTTGCCAGATGCGCTCGGCGATGAACGGGACGATTGGCGCCAACAGCCGCACCAGCACCGCGATGGTGGCGTGCAGGGTCTGCAGCGCGCCGGGATCGCCGGCCCAGAAGCGGCGGCGGCTGCGGCGCACATACCAGTTGGAGAGGTCGTCGATGAAGTCGGAGAGCAGGGCGCCGGCGAGCTGGGTGTCGAAATCTTCCAGCGCGTCCGTCACCTTCAGCACCAGCTCGGCGCGGGCGCTGGCCAGCCAACGGTCGAGGACGTGCGTGGAAGCTACCCCGCCGCCCGGCGTCCAACCGTTGGCGCGGGCGTACATCGACTGGAACGAAACCGTGTTGACAAGGGTGTTTATCACCTTGCGCACCGTCTCCTGCATGGCGGAATGCCCCACCCGGCGGGCCGACCACGGCGAACCGGAGCAGGCCATGAACCAGCGCACGGCGTCCGCGCCATTCGCGTCCAGCAGCGGAATCGGCTCCAAAATGTTGCCCAAGTGCTTGCTCATCTTGCGGCCGTCTTCGGCCAGGATGTGCCCCAGGCAGAGCACGTTCTTGTAGGAGGACTGGTCGAAAACGAGCGTGCCGACGGCCATCAGCGAATAGAACCAGCCGCGGGTTTGATCGATGGCCTCGCAGATGAAATCGGCCGGGTACGAGGTGGCGAAAGCCTCCTTCGAGCCGTCCAACCACGGATAGCCGAGCTGGGCGAAAGGCATCGCCCCGGAATCGAACCAGGCGTCGATCACCTCCGGCACCCGATGCGCCGGATGCTCGCAGGTGGGGCAGGCGATGGTGATGTCGTCGACGAACGGCCGGTGCGGGTCGAGCCCGGAATAGTCGCGTCCGGAAAGCGCGCTCAGCTCCGCCCGCGAGCCCACGCACGTCTGGTGCCCTTCGTCGCAGCGCCAAATCGGCAACGGCGTGCCCCAATAGCGGGTGCGGGACAGCGCCCAGTCGATGTTGTTGCGCAGCCACTCGCCATAGCGGCCCTCTTTGATGGTCTCCGGATACCAGGAAGTGTTGTCGTTTTCGCGCAGCAGCTCGTCTTTCACCGCGGTGGTGCGGATATACCAAGACGGCTGGGCGTAGTTGATCAGCGGGGTGTGGCAGCGCCAGCAGTGCGCGTACGAGTGGGTGTAATCCGCCTGCCGGAACAGCAGCCCGCGCTCGCGCAGCGACACCACCAAGTCGGCGTTCGCGTCGCGGAAGAACTGGCCGCCGACCAGCGGCACCTCCAGGCCGAAGGTGCCGTCGGGGTTGATCGGATTCACCACCGGCAAGCCGTAGGCGCGGCAGGCGTCCATGTCCTCGGCGCCGAATGCGGGCGCGTTGTGCACCAGGCCGGTGCCGTCGGAGGTGGTGACGTATTCCGCCAGCACCACATAGTTGGTGCCGCCCACGACTTCCGGGAAGTCCACGAGGTCGAAGGGCCGCTCATAGGCCCACAGCTCCATCTGCGCGCCCGGGAACGTCTCGCCGAGCAGCCAGCCGTCACCCAGCACCTCGTCCACCAGCGGCTCGGCGACGATCAGCGTCTCGCCGCCCGGCTCGTCTTTGGTAGCCACCACGTAGGTGACATCGGGGTGGACGGCGATTGCGGTGTTGGAGACCAGCGTCCAGGGCGTCGTCGTCCAGATGAGCAGCGCCGCCTTGTGCGCGTACGGGCCGGAGGTAAGCGGCATGCGCACATAGACGGACGGGTCGGTGATGTCCTCGTAGCCTTGGGCCAGCTCGTGGTCGGAGAGCGTGGTGCCGCAGCGCGGGCACCAGGGCGCCACCCGGTAGTCTTCGACCAGCAGGCCCTTTGCGTGGATTTGCTTCAGCGCCCACCAGACCGACTCCACATATTCGGCGTTCATCGTCCAGTACGCCTTGTCGAGGTCGACCCAGTAGCCCATGCGGGTGGTCAGCTCGGTGAAGGCGTCGACGTGGCGGCTGACGGATTCGCGGCATTTCTTGTTGAAAGCCTCCACGCCGAAAGCCTCGATGTCGGGCTTGCCGTTGAAGCCCAGCTCTTTCTCCACGGCCAGTTCCACCGGCAGGCCGTGGCAATCCCAGCCTGCCCGGCGCTCCACGTGGAAACCTTGCATCGTCTTGAACCGGGGAAAGACGTCTTTGAAGACCCGCGCCTCGATGTGGTG
>JAISTI010000062.1 GCA_031272685.1 Propionibacteriaceae bacterium
CAACAAGATCGACAAGGTCGGGGCCGACCCGAGCAAGGTGCGCGGCCAACTGACCGAGTACGGGCTGATCCCCGAGGAATACGGCGGCGAGGCGATGTTCGTCGACGTGTCCGCCGTCACCCACGACGGCCTGGACGCGCTGCTGGAGGCCATCATCCTCACCGCCGACGCCGCGCTCGACCTGCGCGTCAACCCGAACCAGCCCGCCCAAGGCGTCGCCATCGAAGCGCACCTCGACCGCGGCCGCGGCCCGGTCGCCACCGTGCTGGTTCACCGCGGCACGCTGCACACCGGCGATTCCATAGTGGCCGGTTCCGCGCACGGCCGCGTCCGCGCGCTCATCGACGACCACGAGCACAACGTCGACGAGGCCCCGCCGTCCATGCCGGTGCAGGTGCTCGGCCTGACGAGCGTGCCCGGCGCCGGCGACAGCTTCATCGTGGTGGACGACGACCGCACCGCCCGCCAGATCGCCGAACAGCGCGAATCCCGGCAGCGGGCCGCGCAGCTCGCCCGGTCCGCCAAGCGCGTCACCATGGAGACGCTGCTGGAGCAGATGCAGAAAGGCGAGGCCACCGAGCTGCGGCTCATCCTCAAGGGCGACACCGCCGGCGCCGTCGAGGCGCTGGAAGACGCGCTGCTGCAGATCGAGGTGGACGACGAGGTCGCGCTGCGGGTCATCGACCGCGGCGTGGGCGCCGTCACCGAGACGAACGTCGACCTCGCCCAGGCGTCCGAGGCGGTCATCATCGCCTTCAACGTGCGCGCCGAAGGCAAGGCCACCCAGATGGCCAACTCGGCCGGGGTGGACATCCGCTACTACAAGATCATTTACGAGGTGATCGACGACATCGAAGCCGCCCTGAAAGGCATGCTCAAGCCGATCTACGAAGAGCAGGTGCGCGGGCAGGCCGAAATCCGCGAGATTTTCCGCTCGTCCAAGTTCGGCAACATCGCCGGCTGCATGGTCATCGACGGCACCATCCGGCGCAACGCCAAAGCCCGGCTGCTGCGCGACAGCCAGGTGGTGGCCGAATCCAGCATCGCCTCGCTGCGCCGCGAGAAAGACGACGTCACCGAAGTGCGCGAAGGATACGAGTGCGGCATGACGCTGCACAACTACAACGACATCCACCTCGGCGACATCATCGAAACCTTCGAGATGGTGGAAAAGCCCAGGGGGTGAGCCATGGCCAGTCCGTACCGGGACATGAAGGCGGAGCGCATCAAAGAGATCGTCGCCGCCATGCTGGAGCGCCGGGTGAAAGACCCCCGGCTCGGGTTCGTCACCATCACCGACGTGCGGCTGTCCGCAGATGGGCGCGAGGCTTCGGTGTTCTACACGGTGCTGGGCGACGCCTCCGATTTGAAGGGCACCGAGGCGGCGCTGCGTTCCGCATCCGGGATGCTGCGCACCACCGTCGGCCAGAAGCTCGGGCTGAAATTCACCCCCACGCTCAAATTCATCCCCGACGCGCTGGAAGACGACGCCTCGTATCTTGAAGAAATCCTGGCCGCCGCCCGGCAAAAAGACGCCGACGTGGCCGCCCAGGCCGCCACCGCCCAGTACGCGGGGGAGGCCGATCCCTACAAGCGGCCCGAAGAGCCGGCACCCGAACCCGGCGATGAATAGCCCCGAAGCCGGGCTGGTCATCCTCGACAAGCCCGCCGGGCTCACCTCGCAGCAGGCCGTCACCCGGGTGAAGCGCCTACTCGGCGTGAAGAAGGCCGGGCACGCCGGCACCCTCGACCCGCTGGCCACCGGGGTGCTGGTGGTGGGCGTCGGCCGAGCCACCCGGCTGCTGGGTTTCGTCTCCGGCCATGACAAGGAATACCGGGCCACCGTGCGCCTCGGGCAGGCCACATCCACCGACGACGCGGAAGGCGAGCCGCTGCCCGGCCCGGAGTTTTCCGAGCTGCCCAGCCGCGCGCGGATTGAGGCGGCGTTCGCCAGGTTCCAGGGCAAGATTTCGCAGGTGCCTTCGGCGGTTTCGGCGATCAAGGTGGACGGCAAGCGCGCCTACGCGCTGGCGCGGGCGGGGGAGCAGGTGGAGCTGTCCGCCAGAGAGGTGGAGATCACCCGGCTGGACGTGCTGTCCGTCACCGCCGTGGAAGGAAAACCCCTTGTAGATGTGGAAATCGAGGTGGCGTGCTCGTCGGGCACGTATATCCGGGCGCTGGCCCGCGACACCGGGCGCGCGCTGGGCACGGGCGGGCATCTGACGGCGCTGCGCCGCACCCGCGTGGGGGCCTTCGGCATCGAAGAAGCCGCGGCGCTGCCCGAGGTCGCGGCCGCAGACAGCGGCAACCCTCCGCAAAGGCCGGCGCTGCCGGTGCTGCCCATCGCCGCCGCCGCCCGCCGGGTCTTCCCGGCAATCGAAGTGGGCGAGGCGGCCGCCGAGGATGTGCGCCACGGCCGCCCACTGGCTCTCAACCTCCCAGCCGACCCGGCGGCGCTGTTCCACGACGGCGAGTTCCTGGCCCTCTACCAGCCTGCGGGGCAGGCCGCGAAAGCGCTGGCCGTCTTCGTCTGAACCCCGGCTCCGGCAACCCCACCCCGCGCGCAAACACGCCGGAAAGGCGAAAGCCACTGGCGGAAAGTCGTTGACGCGCGGCGAGGGGAGGGCTACCGTTGAGTTGGCTACTTCGCCAAAGCCCTCGGGGGAGGAAGACAAATGAACAGACTGCGCAACCTTTCGATTCTGCTGGCGCTGGGCCTTTCGCTCGGCCTGCTCGGCGCGCCCACCGCCCAAGCCGACGAGCCGGCCGGCCCGGTCACCGTCGATCCAATCGCGGAGCCGCTCGTCTGGGAGGTGCACGCCTCCATCAGCGGTTACATCTTTGAAAGTGACTGCGGCGGCCACGGCGCCGAGCTGCAATACGGCTATTCCGTCACCCAAGGCGGGTGGGTGCCGGCCAACCTGGCCTTCGACCTCGTCCTGTCCACCCCCCGGCAGACCATCGTCGAGCCGCTGAACTCCGGCCCCGGCACCGAAGGCAGCAACCCGCCGGTGGCCTACGCCGTGGAAGGGCTGATGGACATCACCGACGCCGGCCCCTGGACGGCCTCGATCGTCTATGAGGGCGAGACGGTCGCCACTTCCGCCCAGGCGTATGTGCCCATCATGGTGGCCGACAACGTCTCCACTCTGGTCTTCGACCCGGTTCCCGACCCGGTGCCCGTAGGCAGCGGCGGCGTGGACATCACCGGCACCATCTACTACTGCGGCGTTCCCGCCGACGGCTTCGGCTTCATCATCCCGAGCACCCCGGCCGGGGTCACCGTCAGCAACGAGCAGACCCTCCCCGGCACCGGCCGGGTCGGCTTCCATGTGGACGCCACCGATCCCGGCACCTACAGCCTGGGCGTGCGCTCCGGCGGCGGCATGGGCGGCTTCGACTGGGTTTCGGTGACGTTCCTCGCCCCGCTGGTCGTCGACCCGCCGGCCCCCACCCCGGATTCCGGGACGGAGCCAACCCCGGCGGCCGAGACGAGCCCTACCCCGGAGACGACCACGCCCGGCCCCACCCCGACCCACCGCAACGGCCTGACGACGAAGACCGACCCGCCCACCCCTTCTGATTTCGACCCGCTGGCACCCGCCACCCCGACGGCGGAAACAAGCGCGGAGGCCACGGACACGGTG
>JAISTI010000067.1 GCA_031272685.1 Propionibacteriaceae bacterium
GCCTTGGGCGATCCAGGAGGCCAGCGAGGAGATGTTGACGATATGCCCGCGGCCACGCGCCTTCATCGCCCGCCCGGCGGCGGCGGAGATGACCAGCACCGCCAGGCACATCACGTCCAGCGCCTTCTCGTCGATGGAAAAATCCCGCTTCAGCAGGTCGGAGTGCAGCCCGAAGCCGGCGTTGTTTACCACCAGGCCCACCGGGCGCCGCGGATCCTCCACCCGGTCGGCCACCCGGAGCAGGTCGGCGCGCACGGCGAGATCGGCTTGCAGGGTTTCCACTTCGACGCCGTGGCGCTCGCGCAGGTAGGCGGCGTGGCTCTCCAGGCGCGCGGCATCGCGGGCGACGAGAATTAGGTCTTCGCCCTGGGCTGCCAGTGCCCTGGCGAAGGCTGCCCCGATTCCAGAGGTGCCCCCGGTTATCAGCGCGGACATGGCAGCCATCCTACTTGAAGATGACAAAGCGCTGGACGAGGTAGTTTCCGGTAGCGGTCGGGATCTGCGCGAGCAGGAAGCCGGCGGTTTGGGCCAGCCAGATGGCCAGCGCGCCGTCGGCCCAGCCGCCGAACAACCCGAGCAGCCAGGGGTAGCACAGGTGGAAGATGCCCACTTGCAGCAGGAAGGCCGCCAGATACAGCAGCCAAAGCGCGGTGGCCCGCCACTTCGACGGCTCGGCCCGGAAAGTCCAGCGCCAATTCAGCCCGATTGCGCTGGCCGTGCCGATCACCCAGGAAATCGCCTTTGCCAAGGTGTAATCCAGGCCAAGGCTCATCAGCAGCAGCAGGACTGCGTAATCGACGGCCGCCGCCGCCAGCCCGGTGGCCGCAAACCGCCACGCGGTCGGCGCCACCCCTTGCCTGGTCGGCGTTTGCGCCATCAGGGTTTGCAGGCCCAGGGCTTGAAGCCGGCCTTGGCATAGTAGCGGTTGGCGACGGTGATCTGCTGCTCGCGGGTGGCCTGGTGCGGCAGGGCGGCGAAATCGCGCCCGCCGTTGGAAATCCACGAAGACTTGGAGAACTGCAGCCCGCCGTAGTAGCCGTTGCCGGTGTTGATATGCCAGTTCCCGCCGGATTCGCATTTGGCGATCTTGTTCCATTGCGCCTCATGGGCCAGGTTGATGCCGACGCCGTTGGGGGTGGTCTTGGTGCCTTTGAGCACCACCTGCGTCACCGGCTCTTTGGTGACTTTCTTGGTGATCACCTTCTCCGACTCGACCTCGCCGTTCACGAGCGTGACCTCATAGGTGACGGTGGCTTTGCCCTTCACCCCGGCGGTGGTAATCTGCGACTCGCCTTTCCACAGCTTGGAACTCTCTTGGGTTTCGGTCTTGAACTTGACCGATTCCTTGCGGGTTTCGGTGGTGACTTCCACCTTGTCGAGGGTGATTTCCGCGCCCTCGGTGACGGTGGTGCCGGGGTCGGGGGTGACGCGGTCGTCGCCGTCGAAGGCCACTCCCTTGTCGGCCAGCAGGCCGTCCACGGTCTCGGCGGTGGTGGTCACCGTCTGCTTCTCCCCGGCGACGGTGAGCGTCACCGTCTTGGGAGTGACGATGGTGACAGCCAGCCCCTCGCGCGGCAGCTCGGTGGTTTCCGGCACCGAGAATTCGGCGCCCTCCAAGCCGTCCAACTCGGCGGCGTCCAGCGCCTCGTCGAGGGTTTCCTCGTAGGTTCCGATCGCCTGGGTCTTGCCGTCGAGCCGGATGGTCAGCTCTTTGTGGTATTGCACTTCGATGGTGTCGCCGTCGGAGACCGGGGTGTCCAGGCTGGGGGTGACGATGTCCCGCGCCTTCAGCTCGATGCCCTGCTCGCTCAGCACGTCGGAGACGGTGAGCGCGAAGGCGGGCACCCGCTTGGCGTCGCCGTCGACCGTGACGGTGACGTCTTTGTGCAGCGCGGAAACAGCGCCGGCGCCCCCGGCCACGATCAACGCGGCCAGGGCGCCAGACGCCAGAGCTTGGATACGCACCCTTCGATTATGCCCAGTTCCTGAGAAACTTTCAACAAACCTTAAGGTTCACTCCAGGGTGGCCGCCTTTATGGCTATTTGACCGCGGCCGTCGCTTTCGAGGTTTTCGCGGTGGTGGCGTAGCCCGACTTGGACGCCGTCACCGTCACCGTGATCTTCTTGCCCTTGTCGGCCTTGGCCAGCTTGTATGTGGACTTGACGGCCCCGGAAATCTTCTTCCCGGAACGGTACCACTGGTATGTGTAGCTGGGCTTGGGGCTGAAGGCGGCCTTGGCGGTGAGCTTGGAGCCCACCTTGGCGGTGCCGGAGATGGTGGGGACGGGGGCTTTCGCGAAACCCTTCGGCGGCTTGACGCTGGGCGCCTGGGCGCTGGTCAGCGGGTACGGCGAAGTGGGCGGCAGCAGCCTCCAGCCCTCGGCCACGCCTTTGACTCCCTTGACCTCGCCGGCGCCTTTCTGGGAATCCGACCACGCGCCCCAGGTGCCGTCGGCGTTCTGGGTGGCGTGCCAATACGACCACCAGCCGGCGGTGTAATCGCATTTGGACGGGTTGGCGTTTATCTGGCAGACGAAGCCGCCGCCCTCGCCCATGCCGAGCGTGAACCCGGCGCTCTTGAGCGCCTCCAGCCCGGTCGAGTATTTGGTGGCGCAGCGCACGGTGGTGGCGGTGCCGGTGTCGACCACCACCCACACGCCGGCGCAGGAGTTCGCTTTGGACGGCAGCTTGCCGGCGGGGGCGACGGCCTCCGCGGCGGGGGCGGCCAAGGTCAGGGACGCGCCGAGGGCGACGCCCAAGAGCGCGGTCAGCACTTTCTTCATGTGTTTCCTTTCATACTTTCGTGGTTGTGAAATGGGACTTCCGGGCGGCCCGGCGCAGCAGGCGCAGCAAGGGCGCGCCCAGCAGCAGGATGAACGCCACGTTCGTGATGGCCCGGCCGACATTCCAGCCCATCGAGGTGGCGAGGTTGTAAA
>JAISTI010000079.1 GCA_031272685.1 Propionibacteriaceae bacterium
ACCGTTACCGGCGGCAACGTGGCCCTGGGCGACGGCACCGGCAAGCTCTCCAACTACGACGTGACGGTGACCCGCGACGGCGAGCTGCGCTACTCGTCGATCATCGACCTGCAGGTGACGGTGACCTCCAGCGGCCAGGCCATCACGGTGAACCGCTACTTCGACACCGACGACGTGATCGTGCAGTGGAACGACACGGGCGTCGAGGGCTCCAACGACGAGACGCCGCTGGCCGCGGCCAAGACGCACACGTTCGCCCAGCCGGGCACCTACACCGTGCGGCTGGTCTCGCGGGTGCACGCCAACCCGTACCTGCCTTCCCCGTCCGGCTGCGGCGCGCCGCTCGTCCCCAGCGGCGGCACCACGGTTTCCGCCGTGCACGTCACCCGCTTCCCACCGACCACCGACTTCACCTCGGCCGACAACGCGGGCGCGAACAAGTCCGGCGCCAACATGCTGTGCGGTTTCAACAACGCGGGCGCGATCCTGGATTTCACCGTCCCGGTGGACACTTCCTGGATCGCGACGGCGGGCAACAATTTCTTCCTCAATTTCAACAAGGGCGGCAAGCTGACAGCCTTGGCAGCCGATTCGCTGAACACCTCGAACGTCGCGGGCACTGTCGGCTCCTACTTCTTCGCCTCGTTCAACGAGAACGGCGCGCTGGCGCAATTGCCGGCCGGGTCTTTGGACACCTCGAAGATCACCGCCATCAACGGCAACGGCTTGTTCTTCGCCTATTTCAACAAGGGCGGCCAGCTCACCAGCCTGCCGGAAGGCTCTTTCGTCCTCGACGGCATCGCCTCGCACCCGCAGGGTTCGTTCTACGAGTTCAACATGAACGGCGCGCTGACGCAGCTTCCCGCCGGCTCGTTCCACCTGCAATCGACCACCGCGGCGGGCACGCTGTTCTGCTACGAGTTCAACCGCGGCGGCGCGCTCACCAGCCTGCCCACCGGCTCGTTCGACATCAGCAACATCAGCAGCATCGGAACCGGGTTCTTCGGGCACTTCAACTCGTCCGGCGCGCTGACGCAGCTCCCCACGGGCTCGTTCCGGCTGAACACCACAGTGAGCGCTGCGCCGAACGGGTTCTTCTCGAACTTCAACAACACCGGCAAGCTGACCAGCCTGCCGGCCGGCTCCTTCGACATCTCGAACATCACCACCACCGGCCTCGACTTCTTCCGCCAGTTCAACGAACACGGCGCGCTCACCTCGCTTCCGGCGGGCAGCTTCAACACCTCGAAGATCACCACCGTGAACAACTGGGTGTTCGCCGAGTTCAACGACGACGGCAAGCTCACCCAGCTTCCGGCGGGCAGCTTCGGCTTCGAATCGCTCACCAGCGTCGGCACCTACTTCCTGTGGGGCTTCAACCTGAACGGCATGCTGACGTCCATTCCGGCGAACTCTTTCAACCTGTCGAAGATCACCACCGTGGGCGACAACTTCATCTCGTACTTCAACTCGGGCGGGCGAATCACCTCGGCCACCAGCTTCCGCTTCCCGAAGCTGACCACCGCCCAGAGCGGCGAGCGTTCTTTCGAGAACAGCTTCTACTCGACGTATACGCTCACCAGCCCCTCCGCCATGTCCACCATCGTGAACGGCTGCGCCCAGCCCAGCACCCGGCGCGGGACGTTCACCAGCAACCAGCCGGGCTATTCCGCGCTCGACCCGAACTGGAAGTGATGGGCATGCGCAATCACCCCGGTTTCATCGCCGCCGCCCTGGCTACCACGCTGGCCGCGGGGGCCACTTTCGCCCTGCTCAGCGACTCGGCGACCTCCGGCGCGGAGGCCATCAAGGCGGGCAACCTGCTGCTCACCCGCTGCACCGACTCCTGGATGGAGCTGTCCGCCGACGCCGACGGCGTGAGCGCCGCCAGCCCGCAGTCCCCGGCGGATTTCCTTTACCAGCCCGGCGACGCCCTCGACTTCGACTACTGCATCCGCGGCACCGCCCAAGGTGACAACCTGGCCGTGGTGCTGGACATCGAATGGGACGAGGTTGGCGACGCCGACGACACCTTCACCCTCTACACCGACCAGGGCGACGGCACCGTGTCGGCGGCGGACGTCCCGATCGCCGGCGGCCCGGTCGGCACCGACGTGCGCGTCACCGAGTTCGAAGACCAGCGGCTGGCCGCCACCTGGGGCGACGAGCAGCGCAACATCCACTGGCTGCTGCGCATCCACCGCGAGTCCGCCTTCGACCCCGCCGAATTGGATTACGAGGACGCCGAATCCCCCGACGTCCCCGGTTTCACCGTCCGCATGGGCCAGACCCGCGTGCCGGTGAGCGGCTACACCGGAACGGAGGTGGCGCGATGAGAAAGCTCGCTCTGCTCGCCTGCGCCACGCTGCTGCTGGCCGGGCTCGCCACCGGTGACACCTACGCCCTCTGGTCGCAGGAATACGCCATCTCGGCGCGGTCCGTCGGGCACGGGCAGGTCGGTTTCGCCGTCTCCGGCTCGCACCAGGAGACCGAGATAGACGCCGCCCGCGACGCCGCCGACCTGGTCTTCATCAGCGCCGACGAGGAGCTGCACCACGAGGCGGGCAGCACCGACGCCGAGACCTGCTTCGGCTTCACCGTCTCCGCCCGCGCGGACGGCAACGCCGGCCTGAACTACGAAATTTCCCTCACCGAGACTTTCCTGGACACCGACGACCCGGTCTTCGCCGGGGCGTCCATCCGGGTGGCCCGCGACCTCGACGGCGACGGCGTGGGCGATAACCCTTGGTTCAACCTGACTTCGGGCAGCCCGAGCACCGGCGCGCAAACCGCCGTGGCCGCCCGCAAAGCCGAGCAATCGGCGCAACACGACTGGGTGGCGTGCGTCACCGCCCATCCCGAGGAGGAGGAATACCAGAACACGGCGACAGTCACCGTGCACACGGATTCCGGTCAGGTGCTCTCCGCCTCCGACTCCTGGAACGCCAAATTCCGATCCGTGACCGGGCCGCGGCTGGACCTGCTGCAGCTGAGCCACGAGGTGTTCCACAGCTAAGACTTCCGCGCAAGCGGAAACCGACGGGAGGCTGACCGGCCGACCGAATAACCGACAAGAAAGGAATGCTCACATGAGCAACTCGAAAAATAAGGTGAAAGGCCTTGTTGTGGGCCTGGCCGGAGCCGCGCTGCTGCTCGGCGGCAGCACCTACGCCCTGTGGTCCGCTGATGGCACCGTTTCCGGCAGCGCCGGGATTACCGCCGGCGACCTGGTGCTGACGGCCGCTTCGTCCACCGGCATCTACGACACCTCCACCGACCGCCTCGACTCCACGGACAATGGCGTCGACCTGTCCACGCTGGCGACGTGCCTGCCGGCTGACACCTACAAGGGCCACGCCACCTCCGGCGGCTGGAACATGGTTCCCGGCGACTCCGTGGTGCAGGCCTACCCGTTCAAGGCCGCCCTCAAGGGCGACAACCTGGTGGCCAAGATGACCGCCGACTTCGGCACCGTCAGCACCTCCTCCACCTTCTCCACGGCCGTCTCCGGCTATCTGAAGGTGTACATCGACGGCGTCGAATACAGCTCCACCGACATCCAAAACATCGCCTCCGGCACCACCACCTTGGGCTTCTTCCAGGCGCCCACGTCTTCTGGCGGCACCGATGACGGCGACCTGCCCAAGCTGCCGGACAGCGCGTCCGACTACAACATGTGCGTCGCCTTGGTCTTCACCTGGGATGGCGACTCCACCGGCCAGGCGGCCAACAAGGACACCGGCCTGGTCAAGGGCACCACGGATGTGAACCAGGACATCATCAAGCTCGCCAGTGGCCTGAACGTCTCGCTGGTCCAGAGCCGCGACAAGACCGAGGTCAACAACTGGGCCACGGCCAACCAGCACACCGTCAGCCAGTTCAAGTAGGAAACTGGAGCGATAGCTATGCGCAAGCACGGATTCATCCGCGGGCTGCTGGGAGGTGCCGGCTGGATGCTGGCACTCTCCCTGGCCGCCCTGGCCATCGCCGCAGCCGCCGTGCCCGCCCTTCTGGGCGGGCAGGCGCTGACGGTGCTGAGCGGCTCGATGGAGCCGACCTTCAGCCCCGGCGACCGGATCGTGACCGAGGCGGTGACCCCGGAGCAGGTGCAGGTGGGCGATGTGATTACCTATCTGCCCAACCCGGATGACCCCGAGCTCATCACCCACCGGGTGATCGGCACCCGCATCGGCGCCGACGGCGAGCTTTCGTTCATCACCCAGGGCGACGCCAACAACACCCAGGACCCGGTCGTCACCGCAAAGCAGGTGCGTTTCCGCTACCTGTACCACATCCCCTACCTCGGCTGGGCGGTCGAGAAGGCCGGCGGCCAATCCGGTTCGCTGGTCACCATCGCCGCGATCGCCATCATCGGGCTGGGCGTCTTCATGATGCTCAAGCCGGAGCGCAAGGAAAAGGAAGACCGTCCGGCGCGCGCCCAAACCGCCGCCGAACGCCCGGCGGCCCCCCGGAGGGCGCTGGCGTGAAATCCCTGGTCATGCGGCGCATCGGCGCGATTGCGGCCACCGCCTTGGCGGCGGCCGTGGTTGCCATGCCCGCGGCCTGGGCGCAGGAGCAGTTCTTCTCCACCCACTGGGCCGGCCAGACCAACAACGCCCACTTCCGCTACGGCAGCTACACCACCAACTCGAACTCGTTCTTGGGCGGACGGGTCGTGGTGCCCGGCGACGAGGTCTCCCGCACCCTGGTCGTGCGCAACGAGAACTCTGCGGGGACATGCGCGGCCGGGAACTTCCAAGTCAGCCTGGTTGACGTCACCGAGCAGATTCCCGACATGGCGGTGAACACCGAGCTGGCGCAGTTGGTGCAATTGCGCTGGACGGTCGCCGGAACCAGCGGCGCGGCCACTTTCGCGCAGGTGCTGGATTCCGCGCAGCCGTATCCCATCGGCGATTTCCGGCTCGACGCCGGCGAAGAAGGCGACGTCACCGTCGGCGTGGTCTTTGCGGAGCCGGAAGTCACCGGCAAATCCCAGCAGGCCGAATCCGTCCGGCTGGATTTCGATGTCCGCGTTGCCGCCCAAGGCGACTGTTCCGCCACCCCCGAACCGCGGGCCACCGCCACCCCCGAGCCTTCGGCTTCGTCCACATCCACATCCACTCCAGAACCTTTCCCCACCCCCAGCGAATCTCGCGGCCCCGTCGGCCCCGGCGCCTTCACCGGCGCCCGCGCCTTCCTGCCCCCGGCGGCGATGATTGGCCTGGTTGTGGTCTTCGGCGTCGCCCTGGTACGCCATTCCCGCCGCTATTGAGGGCCGGGGCCAACTGAAAAATCAACCGACACTGGCCACGAACGCCGCGGCCACCTGCGCTGCCGGCTGCCCGGAAACCACTTGCGCCTCCAGTTGGGCGAATCCTTCTGCGGTAAAAGCCTGAAACACCTTGTCAACCGCCAGCACGGCTTGCGGGTTGGAATCGGCCAGCGTGCTGGTGAAGAGCACCGCCACCGGGTCGGCCATCCCGAAGCCGCGGGTGTCTTCCAGCACATTCAGCCCGTCGAGGAACGGGTAGTCGATGGCGCGGAAAGCGGCCACCGTCGCTTCCAAACTCAGCAGCGCCGCCCGCCGGGCCGCCGGGTCGTCCTGCTGCACCCAATTCCATTTCGACCCCTCCGGGGTGTAGACCGCCTCCACGCCTGGCACCCCGTCCGAGCGGGTCATGGCGAAGCCCGGCACCATCCCGGTGGGTCCGGTCTGCCAATCCACGTTCGCCCCGAAGATGTCGCCCCAGGTCTTAAAAACCAACTGGCCTTCCTCGGCCTCGGCGCAGCTCGCCCAGACCAGCTGCCCGTCGAGGGCGGTCGGTTGCAGCAGCGAGATCTCCGGGCCGACCTTCGCGGCCAGCACCCCCGGCACCTCGTCGGGCGCGGGCGGCTCGTCCCCGCCCAAATTCTGTTCCAACAAGGTGGCGGTGAAACCGGGATAGAAGGCAATCGTCCCATCGGCGAGCTGCTCCAGCAGTTCGTTGGATTCCGGCGCCGGGATGAGCACCCCTTCCACGCCGGCGGTAAGCAGCGCCTGGGCGGCGACCGCGCCCAGCAGTTGCTCGGCAGGGGTGGTTCCGGCGGCTACGGTGAGCTGCGGCAGCGGTTCGGCGCTCGGGGTGGGGTCAGCGTTGGGGTCAGCGCTGGGGGTGGCGCTGGCGGTGGCCGGGATGCTTCCGGGGGTGGGCCGCCCCTCGGGCAGCACCTGCGCGCAACCGGCGAGCGCCGTCACCACCAGCAGCAGGCTGAGAGTACGCAAACGCATGGGGCAAGACTACCCGGCTCACATTTCCTCATGCTCGATGGGGGTTTGAAGCACCAGCCGCCGATCGTCGCGGGCCAGCCCGGCCACGATCTGTAGTTCCGGCCCGGAAAGCTCGAAGTCGAAGATGGAGATGTTCTCCACTTGCCGCTGCGGATGGGCGGCCTTCGGGATCGGGATGACGCCGGTTTGCACATGCCAGCGCAGGATCACTTGCGTCGGGGTCTTGCCGTGCGCGGCGGCGATGCCGGCCAACTCCGGGGCCTCCAGCGCGATGTTGCCGCGGAACAGCGGGCTCCAGGCTTCATCGCGGATGCCGTGCGCGGCGTCCCACTCCAAGTGTTCCCACTGCGGGAAGAACGGATGCCGCTCGATCTGGTTGACGGACGGGGTGACTCCGGTCGCCGCCACCACGGCCTCCACATGCTCGGGCAGGAAATTGGACACGCCGATGCTGCGCACCAGCCCGCGCGAGCGGCACTCCACCAGCGCCTGCCAAGCCTGCACATACAGCCCGACGCGCGGGTTCGGCCAGTGGATGAGCATCAGGTCGAGGTAGTCCAGGCCGGTTCGCGACAGCGACTCCTCGACGGCCGCCACCGCGAGGTCGTGGGCGTGGAAGCGACCGGGAAGCTTGGAGGTGACGACGATCTGCTCGCGGGGCACCGCGCTGCGCCGCACTGCCAGGCCGACCGCGCCCTCGTTGTCGTAATTCATGGCGGAGTCCAGCAGCCGATAGCCGTTGGCCAGCGCGCTCTCGATGGCGGCCGCGCCCTCGAAGCCGCGGAGTTTGTAGGTGCCGAAACCGATGGCGGGGATTTCCAGCCCGTCGTTCAGGGTGTATGTCGGGACGCTCATGGCGAAAATCTATACCCCGGCAGGTTAGGGTGGGGGGGTGCCCGAAAACAACGGCGGCCGCCCCTGGCTGAAGTGGTATCAGCCCGGCGTGCCCGCCGACATCCAACTGCCGCAGGAGTCGCTGGTCTCTTTGCTCGACAGGGCGGTCGCCGAGGCCGGCAGTCTGGTAGCCACCCAGTTTTTCGGCGCGACCATGACGTACGCCGAAATCGGCGCGCAGGTGGAGCGGGTGGCGGAAGGCCTGCGCCACTTGGGGGTGAAAGCCGGCGACCGGGTGGCGCTGGTGCTGCCGAACTGCCCCCAGCACGTCATCGCCTTCTACGCGGTGCTGCGCCTGGGCGCGGTGGTGGTGGAGCACAACCCGCTTTACACCGCCCGCGAATTGCGCCACCAATTCGAAGACCACGCCGCCCGGGTGGCGATCTGCTGGGACGCCGCCGTCGAAAAGCTGCGCCACCAGCCCGAAGACATCGAGTTGGAGCACATCGTCTCGGTCAACCTCGTGCACGCGATGCCCCGGCGGCTGCGCTTCGCCCTCAGCCTACCCATCCCGCGGCTGCGCGCCCTGCGCGGCAAGCTCACCCAGCCGGCCAGCCACACGATCACCTGGGAAGAGCTGCTCGGCCATGATCCCCTCGACGCGGCCGTCCCCGGGCCCGGCCCGGACAGCCTCGCCGTCATCATCTACACCTCCGGCACCACCAGCGCCCCCAAAGGCGCCATGCTCTCGCACCGAAACCTGTACTCCAACGCGCTGCAAGGCGAGGCCTGGATGCTCGGCGCCGAAATGCGCAAAGAGGTCTTTTACGGCATTCTGCCGCTCTTCCACGCCTTCGGCTTGACGCTCTTCCTCACCTTCTGCGTGCTGAAGCAGGGGCGGCTGGTGCTCTTCCCCACCTTCGACCCGGCCATGACGATCGCGACGGCGAAAAAGACCCCGCCGAGCGTGATCGCCGCCGTCCCTCCGATTTTCGACAAGCTCGCCGAGTTGGCGGTGGCCGAAAAGGTGAGCCTGTTGAGCGCGAAATACTGCATCTCCGGGGCGATGGGGCTGCCGCTTTCGACCATCGAGCGCTGGGAGGAGGTGGCCGGCGGCCTGCTCATCGAGGGCT
>JAISTI010000198.1 GCA_031272685.1 Propionibacteriaceae bacterium
GGGGCGCCGTTCACCGCCTCGCAGGCCATCTGGCTGGCGGCCGGCTCCACCATCGGCATTGCCGTGCAAACCCTCGTGCTGTTGCCGTTCTTGAAGCGGATCGGCCTGCGATATCGCCCGCGCTTCGACCTGCGCCACTCCGGACTGTTCGAGGTCTTCCGCGACGGCCTGTGGATGTTCCTGTACGTCGGGGTGATCCAGGTGGTGCAGATGTGGACGATGAACCTGTGCACCCCCATCGACCCGGCCACCGGCCAGCCCACCGCCGGGGCGGGCTGGGCGGTCTACCAGAACTCGTCTCTCATCTGGCTGATCCCGCACTCGCTGATCACAGTGTCGCTGGCGACGGCGATCTTGCCCGCGAACAGCCGGGCCGCCACCCGCCAGGACGCCGCCGAGCTTTCCGCCGGCACCCGGCGGGCCGCCCGCCTGGCGCTGATCTTCCTGATCCCCTCCGCGCTGGCGATGATCGTGCTCGGAAACGCCATCGCGCAAGGGCTTTTCGGCTACTACGCCGGCTCTGACGATTACCACTTCGTGAGCTGGACCCTGATGGCGATGGGCGTCGGGCTCGTCCCGTATTCGGTGCAGTACATCTACCTGCGGGTCTTCTACGCCCGCAAGGACTACCGCACCCCGTTCCTGATCCAGTTGCCGATTTCCGCGGTGACGGCCGGGCTGGCCTGGCTGCTCATCACCCTCTGGACCGATCCGGCCACGGTGGCGCCCCGGCTGGCGCTGGCGGTGGCGGCGGCCTACTGGGTGGGCTTCGCCATCACCCAGATGGTGCTGCGCAAGCGGCTGCCCGACTTCTCGGCGCGCGGCCTGGCCCGGTACGTGGTACGGCTGCTGCTGGCGGCCATCCCGGCGGTCGCGGTCGGCTGGGCGGTGAACGCCCTGGTGAACCTGGCGAGTTTCGGCTTCGCCCCCACGGCCGGGCTGGCGGCGGCCATCGTAGTAGCCGTCGCCGGCTTCTTCGCCATGACCAAAGTGCTGCACATCCCGGAGGTGGAGGAGCTAGTGGCGGTGCTGCGCCGCCGCCCGCCTCCCGGCCCGCCAGCCGGTTCCGGCGCGGCCGCCGGCTCCGGCCGGGAAGTCTTTGACCAAGACCAGCAGGACGTCTCAGACGCCGATTCCCAAGAAAGCGCCGCCGTCCCCGTCCAGGAAGACACCCAAGGCCCGGACGAGTATTTCGCCGACAGCGGCGAATTCCGCAACGCCGCCGGCCAGCCGCCGGTGATGGAGCCGACCGAGCAGCTGCTGGCCGACCCGGACGGCAAGGGCGTCTTCATCAAGGTGGCCTCCGTCCCCGACCCGCTGATGTACTCCATCCCGCCGCAATATGAGGAAGGCACGGCGGAAATCAAGCCGGTCGGCCCCGGCGGCGCCGAGCCCGAGCAGATGCTGGCGGGGCGCTTCCGCCTCGACCAACTCCTTTCCGGCAACGCCGACGCCGAGCTGTGGCGGGCCTTCGACGAGTCGCTGGACCGCTGGGTGTTGGTCTACCTGCTGCACCAGCCTGGCAAGGCGGCCGAATCGTTCCTGCGCTCCGCGCGGCGGGCCGCCCAAGCCACCGACGCCCGCTTTCTGCGGGTGCTGGACGTGGTGGAGGCAAAAGACCCGGCGTTCGTGGTGTACGAATACGCCCCCGGCGTCACGCTGGCCAACATCCTCACCGAAGGGCCGCTTACCGGCAGCGAGATCGCCTGGATCGCCCGCGACGCGGCCGACGCGCTGGCCCGGCTGCACGAGGCCGGCCTGACCCACGGGCGGCTGAACCCGGCGACCGTCATGATTACCGCCACCGGGAACGTGAAGATCACCGGCCTACTCGCCGCCGAGACCGACAGCCCGCAGGCACTGCGCGACCTCGTCGCCGAAGACGTCGCCGCCCTCGGACGGCTGCTCTACGCCGGGCTGACGGCCAAATGGCTGGGCCTGTCCGCCTACGGGCTGGAGGGCATCGACCCGGTGGACGGCGCACTGGCCACCCCGTCCCCCGAGCAGACCGTCGCCGACGCCTCGGTGCTGAACGTGATCGACCGCATCCTCTACGAGCCGAAAGGCAGCGCCAGCCACATTTCGTCCGCCGCGAAAGTGGCCACCCAGCTTTCGCTGATCCTCGGCCCCGCCAGCGCCGCCGCCGACCTCAAGCGCCGCCTGCGCATCACCGACGACAACGCGCTGATCTCCACGGTCGCCCCGCCGGAGCCGGTGTTGCCGTATCCTCCTGTTGTGCGAAACACCCCGTCCGTTCCGCCCGAGCTCGCCACCGAGCTTGAAGAAGAAGACCCGCTGGCCGACACCTTCGGCGACAACATCGCGCTGTTCACCCCCGTCCCGCCGCCGCCGGAATATCGCGGCAGCCTGGGAAAACTTGTGCAGTTCGGCCGCAACCGCTACCTGCGGGCCGGAATCGTTGTCGCGGTGACGGCGGGAGCCTTCTACGTGGTCACGCTCTTCATCTGAGCGGAGGGCGGCTCAGAGTTTCGCCAAATCCGCCACCGCGCGGGCGGTGCCCTCGTCGATGATCAAGTCGGTGGCCACCCCGGCGCGCAACGCGCCCAACACCGCGGCCGCCCGTGAGGGGTCGGCGGCCACGCAGAGCCGGCGCGGCACCCGGCGCAGCTCCGGCGGGGTCATGCCGGTGGCCTGCCGGTTGATGGCGATGTCGGCGTACGAGCCGTCCTGGCGCAGCAAGACGGTGCAGACATCCCCGACCACGCCGTCGGCGGCGAGCGCCTCCATGGTCTCGCGGTCGAGATAGCCGGAGGAGTACACCCGCGAGGGCACTTTGGCGTTCAGCGAGCCCACCCCGAAGATGGCGAGGTCGAGGCGGTCGTGCATCTCCTTGATGGTCTGCACGGAGCTTTCGCGCCACATGGCGTCTTTCGTTTCCGGATAGTCGAAGAAGGCCGGCAGCGGGAAGAGCACCACCCGCGAGTCGAAGGCGTCGCCGATGGCGTCCATGATCTCGCCCACGTACGGGATGCCGGAGGAAAACTGGTTGCCGCCGCCGTTGATCTGCACCACCGTCGTGCCGACGAGCGGGCGGCGGTACAGGTGTTTGACTACGGCGGATACCGTCACCCCCCAGGCAACCCCGATGAGCTGGTGGTCTTCGACGGAGTCGGTGAAGACGCGCCCGGCCAGCCGGGCCACCTGCTCCAGCCGGTACGACTCGTTGGAGTTTTCCCGCACCCAGACCAGGTGCACCCGCACCCGGAAAGCCTCGGACAGCGCGGAGGCCAGCGG
>JAISTI010000105.1 GCA_031272685.1 Propionibacteriaceae bacterium
GACTCGCGCGAGGTGTTGCTGGCGAAGATGGCCGGCGCGCTGGTGGGCAATCTGTCCAAGGCCGCCGGGCTGTTCCAGGCCGCCCTGTCGCAGGGCGCGCGCCTGTTCGCGGCTTTGCAGGACCAGTTGGAGAAAGAAGGCCCGGCCCCGGCCGCGGCCCCAGCGGAAGCCGCCGATGCGGCCGACGCGCAAGCAGTAGAAACTGCGCCTGCGGCCGACGCCGCGGCGCCCGAGGAAGCGGCGCCCGCCGAGGCGCCCGAAGACGAGGCGCCGGAGCCGGCGTCCGAGACGCAGGAATAGAAAGGACGTCCAATCATGGCTAAGAAACTCACCAACGAAGAACTGATCGAGGCTTTCAAGGAACTCACCCTCATCGAGCTGTCCGAGTTCGTGAAGCTGTTCGAGGAGACCTTCGGGGTCACCGCCGCCGCCCCGGTGGCCGTGGCCGCCGCGGCCCCCGGCCCCGGCGGGGCAGCCGCCCCCGAGGAAGCCGCCGAAGAGTCGAATGAGGTCGATGTGATCCTCGAAGACGCCGGCGACAAGAAGATCCAGGGCATCAAGGAGGTGCGCGCCCTCACCAACCTCGGCCTCAAGGAAGCCAAAGACCTCGTGGAGGCCGCTCCGAAGCCGATCCTGGAGAAGGTCGCGCGCGACGCCGCCGCCAAGGCGCAGGAGGCCCTGGAGGCCGCCGGCGCCGTCGTCAAAATCCAGTGACATCCGGCTCCCGCCGGAACACCGCGATCAGACCCCCACAGGGGAAATGGGCAAACCCGAACCCAGCGCCACGCCGGAAGCCCGAAAGTGGCGCCGGGTTGGATTTGCTTTCGCATGTCAGTCGTGGCTAGACTGACCCTTTGACCATCGCCTAAACCGCCCGTAGTTTGACGCGGACGGTTTCGTGCGCTTGAAAACCGGGAAACCGGACCTTGGAAGGACCCTACATTGGCCTCGCGTAAAGCGTCAAAGAACACCAAAGTCGTATCCGCAAGCGGCCGGATCTCCTTCGCGAAGATCCACGAACCGCTGGAAGTCCCCAACCTGCTAGATCTCCAAGTCGAGTCCTTCGACTGGCTGATCGGCAACGAAGCGTGGCAGGCCCGGGTGGCCAAAGCCGAGGCCGAGGGGCGCACCGACATCCGCACCCGTTCCGGGCTGGGCGAGATTTTCGAAGAGATCTCCCCGATCGAAGATTTGCAGGAGACGATGTCCCTGTCGTTCCGCGATGACCGCTTCGAAGAGCCGAAGTACAGCGTCGAGGAGTGCAAAGACCGCGACGTGACCTACTCCGCCCCGCTGTTCGTCACCGCCGAATTCATGAACAACGAGACCGGCGAGATCAAGAGCCAGACGGTCTTCATGGGCGATTTCCCGCTGATGACCCCGCGCGGCACCTTCATCATCAACGGCACCGAGCGCGTGGTGGTGAGCCAGCTGGTGCGCTCCCCGGGCGTGTACTTCGAGAAGACGCAGGACAAGAACTCCGATTCCGACATCTTCACCTGCAAGGTCATCCCGAGCCGGGGCGCCTGGCTGGAGTTCGAAATCGACAAGCGCGAGACGGTCGGCGTGCGCATCGACCGCAAGCGCAAGCAGTCCGTCACCGTGTTCCTCAAGGCGCTGGGCTGGACGGAAGAGGACATCCTGGCCGAATTCGGCGAATCGGAGGCCATCCGCGCCACCCTCGAAAAGGACAACCCCAAGACCGAGCGCGAGGCGCTGCTCGACATTTACCGCAAACTGCGCCCCGGCGATCCGCCCACCGAAGAGGCGGCCCGCCAGATGCTCGACAACTACTACTTCAACCCCAAGCGCTACGACCTTGCCGGCGTGGGCCGTTATAAGGTGAACAAGAAGTTGGAGTTGGCGGTGCCCATCAACAAGCGGGTGCTCACCCGCGAAGACATCGTCGCCGCCATCAAATACCTGGTCGCGCTGCGCTCCTACGAGCCCGACTTGTCCGGCGAAAGCCAGTCGGTCACCTTCGGCGCGCTTTACCCCCGCCCCGAAACCGACGATATCGACCACTTCGGCAACCGCCGCCTGCGCACCGTCGGCGAGCTGATCCAAAACCAGCTCCGCATCGGCCTGGGCCGCCTGGAGCGCACCGTCCGCGACCGGATGACCACCCAGGATATCGAGGCCATCACCCCGCAGAGCCTGATCAACATCCGGCCGGTGGCCGCCGCGCTGAAAGAGTTCTTCGGCACCTCGCAGCTCTCGCAGTTCATGGATCAGACGAACCCGGTCGCCGGCCTCACCCACAAGCGCCGGCTCTCCGCGCTCGGCCCCGGCGGCCTGAGCCGCGACCGGGCCGGCATGGAAGTCCGCGACGTCCACCCGTCCCACTACGGGCGCATGTGCCCGATTGAAACCCCCGAAGGCCCCAACATCGGCCTGATCGGCTCGCTGGCCTCCTTCGCCCGGGTGAACGCCTTCGGCTTCATCGAAACTCCCTACCGCAAGGTCGAGGGCGGTACCGTCACCGCGCAGATCGACTATCTGACCGCCGACGAAGAAGACAAGCACGTCATCGCGCAGGCCAACGCCAAGCTGGACGACAAAGGCCACTTCATCGACGACCTCGTGCTGGTGCGCGTCAAAGACGGCGACGTCGACACCGTTCCGCCGGAGAACGTGGAGTATATGGACGTCTCCCCGCGCCAGATGGTGTCGGTGGCCACCGCCCTCATCCCGTTCCTCGAACACGACGACGCCTCCCGGGCCCTGATGGGCGCGAACATGCAGCGGCAGGCCGTCCCGCTGATCCAGAACGAGGCCCCGTATGTGGGCACCGGAATGGAATACCGCGGCGCGGTGGACGCCGGAGATGTCACCGTCGCC
>JAISTI010000127.1 GCA_031272685.1 Propionibacteriaceae bacterium
CGTGCTCAGCTTCCCGATGGACGAGCTGCGGGTGCCCGCCCCCGGCGAGCCCGCCCCGGAAGGGCTGCTGGGCGACATCGTGCTCGCCCCGGAAGTCACCGCCAAGCAGGCCGCCGAAAACCACCGCAAGCCGGAGGACGAAGAAGACTATCTGCTCGTCCACGGGCTGCTGCACCTGCTCGGCTACGACCACGCCGAAGAAGCCGACGCCAAGCTGATGTTCGCGCTGAACGACCGGCTGTTCGCCGAATGGAAACGGCGTTGAGCGGGCCATGAGCACCACCGACTGGATATTCCTGGCCGCCGCCTGCGCCTGCCTGCTGCTGGCGGCCGTCGGCCACACCGTCGAAGCCGCCTTCACCAATGTGTCCAAGGTGCGCGCCAAAGAGCTGGCCGAAGAGGGCCGGCGCGGCGCCGAGCGGCTGCAGGGCATGGTGCAAGACCCGGCCCCCTATGTGAACACCATGCTGCTGCTGCGGGTCTTCCTGGAGACGGCCGGTGTGGTGCTGGTGGCGTTGGTGTGCTTCCAGCTTCCCTACCCCTGGGAGCGGGTGTTGATTCCGATTCTGGCCATGGCCTTGGTCTCGTTCGTGCTGCTGGGGGTGGCACCGCGCACCATCGGCCGCCAGCATTCGGACGGGGTGGCGCTCTGGGCGTCCGGGCCCACCTCCGCGCTGGCCGCGGTGTTCGGGCCGGTGGCGCAGCTGCTCATCCTCGTCGGCAACGCCCTCACCCCCGGCAAGGGCTATGTGGAGGGGCCGTTCTCGTCGGAGGCGGAGCTGCGCGAGCTGGTGGACATGGCCGAAGAGCGCGACCTGATCGAGGACGGCGAGCGCAAGATGATCCACTCGGTGTTCGAGCTGGGCGACACCGTCGTGCGAGAGGTGATGGTGCCGCGCACCGAGATGGTCACCATCGAACACGACAACTCCTTGCGGCAGGGCATTTCGGTGGCGCTGCGCTCCGGCTTCTCCCGCATCCCGGTGACCGGCGAAGACGTGGACGACATCGTGGGGGTGTTCTACCTCAAAGACGCCGTCAGCCGCACCTTCGACAATCCGGGCGCGGGGGAGGAGCCGGTGGAGGCGAGCATGCGCCAGCCGAGCTTCTGCCCCGATTCCAAGCCGGTGGACGACCTGCTGCGCCAAATGCAGCTCACCCGCAACCATGTGGCGGTCGTGGTGGACGAGTTCGGCGGCACCGCCGGGCTGGCCACCATCGAAGACCTGCTGGAGGAAATCGTCGGCGAGATCGTGGACGAGTACGACCAAGAGGTCGCCCCGGCCGAGAAGCTCGCGGACGGTTCGTATCGGGTTTCCGCCCGGCTGTCGGTGGACGACTTCGCCGAGCTGTTCGGCATCGACGCCGAAGATGAAGACGTGGACACCGTGCTCGGCCTGGTGGCCAAAGAACTCGGCAAGGTGCCCATCCCCGGTTCCAGCATCGTCTGGAACGGCATCCGGCTGACCGCCGAGCAGGGCGCCGGGCGCCGGCACGCCATCGCCACCCTGCTGGCGGCGGCGGAAACCGCCCCAGAGCCCGGTTCCGCGCCGGAGCCCGAATCCTACCCGGAATCCCAACCGGAATCCCAACCGGAATCCCAACCCGAACCGCGGCAGTGACCTGATGGCCCAAGCCAGCCCAAACCCCGCCGAACTGCCACACTCCGGCTTCGCCACCCTCGTCGGCCGCCCGAACGCCGGCAAGTCCACCCTCGCCAACGCGCTGGTGGGGAGCAAGGTGGCCATCATGTCGTCCAAGCCGCAGACCACCCGGCGGGCGATCCGGGGCATCTTGAACCGGCCGGCGGCGCAGCTCGTCATTATCGACACTCCCGGCCTGCACCGGCCGCGCACCCTGCTGGGGGAGCGGCTCAACGATTTGGTCTATTCCACCTGGTCGCAGGTGGACGTGATCGGGGTGTGCCTGCCCGCCAACGAGAAGATCGGCCCGGGCGACCGCTTCCTGCTGGGTGAAATCTCCAAGCTGGGCAACACCAAGCTGGGCAACACCAAGCTGGGCAACGCCCCGAAGTTGGTGGCGCTGGTGACGAAATCCGACCTGGTGGGCAAAGACCGGCTGGCCGCGCATCTGCTGGCCGTCCAGGCGCTGGAAGCCGAGGTGGGCATCACTTGGGCCGACATCGTGCCGGTTTCGGCGCTCACCGGCGCGCAAGTCAGGGAGGTTGCCGACGTGCTCATCGGCCTGCTGCCGCCCGGACCGCGCTAGTACCCGGAAGGGGAAGTCACCGACGAGCCGGACGAGGCGCTCATCGCCGAACTGATCCGCGAGGCCGCGCTGGAGATCGTCCGCGACGAGCTGCCGCACTCGATCGCCGTCAGCGTGGACGAAATGGCGCCGCGGGAGGGCCGTCCGGCTGAGCGCCCGCTGCTGGACGTGTTCGCCTCCCTGATCGTGGAGCGCGATTCCCAAAAAGGCATCGTCATCGGCCACCGGGGCGATCGGCTGAAGGAAATCGGAACCAACGCCCGCCAGCAAATCCAGGACCGGCTGGGTACCCCCGTCCACCTCGACTTGCATGTCAAGGTGCTGCGCGATTGGCAGCGTGACCCCAAGGCACTGAACCGGCTGGGATTCTGAACCGGCTCTGTCAGGCCTGTCAGCCCTGTCGGCCCTTTCAGTCCATCAGCCTGTGACGGTACCCGCTTGGCGTTTCAGCGCAAGGCGCGGTTGATGGCGGCGATCACCGCCGCCAGCGAGGCCGTCACGATCGACTCGTGCAGGGCCACCCCCCACAGCACATGCGCGTCTTCGCCGCCGCCGACCTCGGCCTCTACGTAGGCGGCCGCCTTCGCGTCACCGCCGGAAGAGAGGGCGTGCTCGGTGTAGTCGAGCACCCGCACCTGGTAGCCGATTGAACCGAGGGCGTCCACGAAAGCCGAAACCGGGCCATTGCCCTCGCCGGTGATTTCTTTCTCCACGCCACGGTCCAGCACTTTCGCGGTGACGGTGTAGCCGCCGCCGTTGGAAAGCGATTTCACCGTGACGAGCCGCAGCGGCTCGTCCAGCGAAAGATACTCGGTGTGGAAGATCTGCCACAGCTCGTCGGGGGTGACTTCCTTGCCGGAGGCGTCGGTGGCGTGCTGCACCACCCGGGAGAACTCGATCTGCAGCCGCCGGGGCAGCTCCAGCTTGTGCTCCGACTTCATCACATAGGCCACCCCGCCCTTGCCGGATTGCGAGTTCACCCGGATGACGGCCTCGTAAGTGCGCCCGACGTCGAAGGGGTCGATGGGCAGGTAGGGGGCCTGCCAATCACCCTCGTGGATGCCGACGCCGGCGGCGGCCGCCTGCCGCTCCAAGTCTTCCAGGCCTTTCTTGATGGCGTCTTGGTGCGAGCCGGAGAACGCGGTGTAGACCAGGTCTCCGGAGTACGGGGTGCGCGGGTGCACCGGGATGTTGGTGCAATACTCGACGGTGCGGCGGATTTCGTCGATGTCGGAAAAATCAATCTTCGGGTCGATGCCCTGGCTGAACAAATTCATCCCCAGGATGACGAGGTCGACGTTTCCGGTGCGCTCGCCGTGGCCGAACAGGCAGCCTTCCACCCGGTCGGCCCCGGCCATCAGCGCGAGTTCGGTGGCGGCGACGGCGGTGCCGCGGTCGTTGTGCGGGTGCAGCGAGATGGCCACATGCTCGCGGTGGGGGATGTGCCGGCCGAAGTATTCGATCTGGTCGGCGTAGGTGTTCGGGGTGGACATTTCCACCGTCGCCGGCAGGTTCAAGATGATTTCCCGGCCCGGGCCCGGCTGCCACACTTGCATCACGTTGTCGCAGACCTCGATGGCGAAATCGGTGTCCGTCTGGGTGAAGATCTCCGGGGAGTACTGATACCCGAATTCCACGTCTGACAAGTATTTTTCCGCATATTTCATCACCCATTCGGTGCCGGTGCGGGCGAGCTGGACGCACTCGGGGCGGGTGATGCCGAAGACGACCCGCAAGAACAGGTCGGCGGTGGCGTTGTACAGGTGGATGTTGGCCCGGCGCGCGCCGATGATGGATTTGGCCGTCGTCTCGATGAGGTCTTCGCGGGCCTGCGTCAGTACCGAGACCGTCACGTCTTCGGGGATGGCGTCCGTCTCGATGAGGGAGCGGATGAAATCGAATTCGGTGGCGGAGGCGGCCGGGAAGCCGATTTCGATTTCCTTGTAGCCCATGCGCACCAGCATGTCGAACATCCGGCGCTTGCGGCCGGGGCTCATCGGGTCGATGAGGGCTTGGTTGCCGTCGCGCAGGTCGGTGGAGAGCCAGCGTGGGGCCTTGGTGATGCGCTGGGACGGCCAGGTGCGGTCGGGTAGGTCTACCGGGGTGAACGGGGTGTAGCGGTGGAACGGCATGGGGGAGGGCT
>JAISTI010000134.1 GCA_031272685.1 Propionibacteriaceae bacterium
AACTCGCCGGGCACGCCGCGGCGGAAGCTCATCGCGTGGGTTTTGCCGTAGCGGTCGACCTCGACGTCCAGCCGGGCGGAGAGCGCGTTCACCACCGAGGCGCCCACCCCGTGCAGGCCGCCGGCCGCCAGATACATGCCGGGGCCGAATTTGCCGCCCGCGTGCAGCTTGGTGAACACCACCTCAACGCCGGACAGGCCGGTCTTGGGCTCTTTGTCCACTGGGATGCCGCGCCCGGAATCGGCCACGAAGATGGCGTCCGAAGGCTCCAGCCGGACGGTGATCAGCTTGCCGAAACCGGCCAGCGCCTCGTCTACCGAATTGTCGATGATCTCCCACAGGCAGTGCATCAGGCCGCGGGTGTCGGTGGAGCCGATGTACATGGCCGGGCGTTTGCGCACCGCCTCCAGGCCTTCGAGCACCCGCAGGTGCCGGGCCTCGTAGTCGCGCGCGTCCTGCGCCTTTTTTGCCACTGCCACGTCAAGAAACAATACCGTCCGCCGGTGGCAAAACCCGGCAGCTTGGACAGCGTTCGCGGGTATGGTGGAATAAACAGGCCGGAAGGAGGGTTAGAGCAGCAAATGATGTTGCGGAAGAAAGCGAAGAACATGACGGCCGAGGCGTTCGAAACGCTGACGAAGGCGAACCGCTGCGACCGTTGCGGCGCGCAGGCGTATGTCCGGGTGGTGCTGCCCACGGGCGGGGAGCTGTATTTCTGCGCCCACCACAACAAGGCCCACGAGGAGAAGCTGCGCCAGGCGGCACTGCGCATCCACGACGAGTCCGCCCGGGTGGACGAAGAGGCCGCGCTTTGACAAGATTCCGGCATGGAATCTGCTTACGGGCGTTGGGATAGCCCGCTTACGGCGGCCGAGCTGGCCCAATCCTCCGTATCCCTGTTCCACACCTATCCCCTTGTAGACGGGGATTTCACCTACTTCACCGTCCCCGATCCGCTGGCGGGCGGACGGGTTGGCCTGTTTCGCAAGCCTGTCGCGGGTGGCGAGGCCGCCGAACTGCTGCCGGGGCGCTACATCCGCTCGGCCGTAAACGAATACGGCGGCGGGGATTGGGCGGTTTCCGACGGGTTGGTGGCCTACTCCGACTGGCCCAGCGGCGATTTGCGGCTGCTGCGCGCCGGCCAGGACATCCTGCTCGCCCCCGGCGGCGATTACCGTTACGGCTCGCTCAGCCTGAGCGTTGGGCACGGGCTGGTGTTGGCGCTGCGCGAAGACCATTCCGCGCCCGGCGAGCCGCAGAACACCATCGTCGGCGTGCCGCTGGACGGCGGCCCGGCACGGGTGCTCGCCCAGGGCGCGGATTTCTACAGCTCGCCCACCATGTCCGCGGACGGCCGGCTCGCCTGGGTGGAATGGGATCACCCGAACATGCCCTGGGACGAGACCCGCGTGGTGGTGGACGGCGAAGTGGCCGCCGGTGGCGCCTCGAACTTGTTCCCCCAGTGGGCGGATGGGGCGCTGGCCTTCATCTCCGACGAGTCCGGCTACTGGAATTTCTGGCGCTGGGACGGCGGCAAGCCGGAGCCGCTATTTGCAAAGGAAGCGGATTTCTGTGGGCCGATGTGGAATGTGAACCCGCCGCCCTACACCGTCATCGACGGGCACCGGCTGGGCTGCCTGTGGTACGAAGACGGCCTACCCATCCTGGGCGTGCTGAATTTCGGCGGCGAGCCGTCGCTCACCCCGCTGCAAACGGAAGCGGTGGCCGCCGGCAACGTGATGGCGGGGCACGGCCCACGCTCCGCGGTGCGGCTGGGCTACCCCGGCCGGCCTTCGGAGTTCGCGCTCGTCGACTGGGAAGACGGGACGGTCAGCCCGGTCTACACCGCCAGCTCCCCCACCCTCGCCCCGGAATACGTCTCGACGGCCGAACAGCTCGTTTTCCAAGGCGCTGCCGGAGCGGCCTACGCCTGGTACTACCCGCCGAAAAATCCCGCCCATCCCGTTCCGGCCGGCCCAGCGCCGGTGCTGGTGCTCTCCCACGGCGGCCCGACCGGCTTTTCCGACCCGTCTTTCTCGCCGTCCATCCAGTTTTGGACGACTCGCGGGTTCGCCGTCCTCGACGTGAACTACTCCGGCTCCACGATGTACGGGCGCGAGTTCCGCGAGCGGCTCTTGGGAAAGTGGGGCATCCTAGACGTCTCCGACTGCGTGGACGCGGTGAAAACCCTAGTCGATAGCGGTTTGGCTGACCCGAAACGTCTGTACATAAAGGGCTCCTCGGCGGGCGGCTACACCACCTTGCAGGCCCTGACCAACTCCGACGTGTTCGCCGGCGGCATCAGCGTCTACGGGGTGGCGGACGCCGAAGCGCTGGCCACCGACACCCACAAATTCGAGAGCCGCTACCTCGACGGCCTCATCGCGCCGTATCCGGAGGGCCGCGCGGTCTATCTGGAGCGCTCCCCCATCCACCACCTCGACCGGCTGAACTGCCCGATGCTGATTCTGCAAGGCGAAGACGACAAAGTAGTGCCCCCATCGCAAGCCATCCAGCTCGCCAAGGCTGTCCGCGCCAAGGGCCTGCCGGTCACGCTGCGGCTCTTCCCCGGCGAGGGCCATGGGTTCCGCAAGGCTGAGACCGTCCAGGCCGTCCTGGAGCTGAGCCTGGAGTTCCTCAATTCGTAAAGGCTTGCCGGCCA
>JAISTI010000189.1 GCA_031272685.1 Propionibacteriaceae bacterium
CCCCCGCCGGAAGAACTCGCCCGCATCGACGCCCAAGCCCGCGCCTTGCGCGACACCCTGGAGCGACGGGGAAGACCCTGAAGTGTCCCTGGACTGGCCGCCGAGGCCTGTTTGCCCGGCCGCCGCCTGCCTAGACTGGCGACATGACTGAACCTGTGGATGTCGGGCCGCTCGTCGGCGGCGACTTGAGCGTGACGCCCGCCGACCGCGAGCATGTGGTGGGGCTGCTGAACGCGGCCTTCGCCGAAGGGCACCTGACTGTGGCCGACCGCGACAACCGCATTCGCCACGCCCAAGAGGCGCAAACCTTCGACGACCTGATCCCGCTCACCCGCGACCTGCTCGACATCCAGCCGGCCAACCCGGCCGCCGGCCCGCTGCCCGCCGGAACCGCTCCGGCAGCCGCCCCACAGCCCGTCGGAACCGCCCCGGCAGCCGCCCCTCAGCCCGCGGGAGCCGTGGACTCCATCACCGCCATGTTCGGCGGCGTATCCCGCTCCGGGCAGTGGCAGGTGCGGCCGCGCACCTCGGTGTCCGCCGTCTTCGGCGGCGTCGATCTCGATTTCACCAAGGCCCAGCTGCAGTCCAACAACCTCGACATCAACGTGCTGGGGCTGTTCGGCGGCATCAATATGATCGTCCCGCACGGAACGGCGGTCTATTCGAGCGTTACCCCCATCTTTGGCGGGGTGGATTCCAAGCATCTTTCCGCGCCCGCCCTCGGCGGCCTCACCATCAACCTGCACGGGCTGGCGCTATTCGGCGGGGTGAGCATCCGCCACCCGCGTTCACCTTGGGCGTAGCCGCTAAATCACATACGGTCGGGGGCGGAAATGCCCAGCAGCCCGAGGCCGGTGGCCAGCACCCGCTCGCCGGCCCGCCACAGCGCCAACCGGGAGGCGCGCACCTCGCCTTCGGATTTCAACACTGGGCACTGCTCGTAGAAGACGCTCAACGCGGAGGCCAACTCGAACAGGTAGCCGCAAAGCCGGTGCGGCTGCAGCGTTTTCGCCACCAGCTCCACCGTCTCCCCGAAACGGGTGAGCAGCAGCGCGACGTTCTGCTCTTCCGGCGAATCGACCACGGTGACGGCGTCGTAGGAGATCCCATCCGCGTCAGCTTTGCGCAGAATCCCGCAGGCGCGGGCGTGCGCGTATTGCAGATACGGGCCGGTGTCGCCGGTGGTGGCGGTCATCCGCTCCACGTCGAAGGTGTAGTCCTTTTGCAAGCCCGAAGACAGGTCGGCGTATTTGATGGCGGCCAGCGCCACATCGGGGGCGGCGTGCTCTTCGGCCTCGTTCAGCAACTGCTCCAGCGGGTAGGCGGTGCCTTCGCGGGTGGAGAACTTCTTGCCATCCGGGCCGAGCACCTGGCCGAAACCCACATGTTCGGCTAAGACGTCGGCGGGCAGATACCCCGCCATGCGGGAGACGGCGAACACCTGCTCGAAGTGGAAAGTCTGCGGCACCCCCACCACGTAGATCAGCCGGTTGGCGCGCATCACCCCGACCCGGCGGCGGACGGCGGCGAGGTCGGTGCAGATGTAGCCGTAGCCGCCCTGCGAATTGCGGATGATTGCCGGAGTTTCGAACCCTTCGGCGAACACCACCAGCGCGCCGTCGTCCATGACCGCCAAACCCCGATGTTCGAGGTCGGCGGCGATAACCGGCAAATCTTCGTTGTAGCTGGATTCCCCGGCCAGGTCGGCGTCGGTGAGCAGGATGCCCATCCGCCGGTAGGTGGCGTTGAACCCGGCGAGCGAGATGTCGATGAGCTGGCGCCAGATGCGCCGGGTCTGCTCGTCGCCGCCCTGCAGGGCCACCACCCGGTCGCGGGCCCGCTGCGCGAATTCCTCGGAGGCTTTCAGATGCGCGTTCGCCCGCTGGTAGAGCGCCTCCGCGCCGGGCAAATCCAGGGTGGTCACGTCCAGCCCTTCGTCGAGGATCTGCTCGACGAGCATGCCGAACTGCCGGCCCCAATCTCCCAAATGGTTTTGGCGGATGACGCGGTGGCCGAGCGCGCCCAACACCCTGGCGAAGCAGTCGCCGATGATGGTGGAGCGCAGGTGCCCAACATGCATCTGCTTGGCGACGTTCGGGGAGGAATAGTCGACGACGACGGTTTGCGCCACCTCGGCCCGCGGCAGGCCCGTCCGCTCGTCGCGCAGCAGTTCGGTGGCCGCGGCCGCCAGCACCGATGCCTTGACGCGCAGGTTGATGAAACCAGGACCGGCGATTTCGGGCGGCTCGCACAGATCATCCAGCTGCACCCGGCTCACTAAATCTTCCGCCACCTCGCGCGGCGGCTTGCCCACCGACTTCGCCATCCGCAGCGCCAAATTCGTCTGATAGTGCCCGAATTGCGGCTTAGTGGCGCCGCGCAATTCGGGATCCGCCCCGGCGGCGGCCTCGAACCGGGCGCTGATCAGGGCAGGCAGGGAAAACACAACCGCCATCCTCTCACACAAGGCCCAGTGGCATAATCAGTTGAACGAAAGGCAAATGATGCAGCGGGCAGCACGCCGACAGGCGATCTGGCGCAAGGCGCTGGTCGTCGTCCTGCTGCTCGCCTTCCCGGCACTGCTGTGCGTCGCCCCGGCGAACAGCCCGGCCGAGCCGCTGCCCACCCCCACCCCCACCCCCCGCGCTTCCGCGACGCCGACGGCCACCAGCCGCGACGCCACCCCCAGCCCCTCGGAAACGCCCGAACCGGTCAAGCCCTACAACCTGACGGCGAGCCCGTCCGACACCAATGTGGAAATCCACTGGCGCGGCAACTCCCGCAGCTATGTGGTTCAGGTGAGCGCCGACCCGGCCTTCAGCTCGCCCATCGCGCAGACCACCAAATCGGAAACGGCCTTCATCAGCGGCCTGTCGCCCGCGACCAGCTACCACGCCCGGGTGGCCCCTTCAGGGGCTCCCGACGAAGTGAACACCATCGACTTCACCACCACCGCGGTTTTCACGATTCCGGCGCCGGCCCCGGAGCAGAACGGGGCGACGCTGAGCGAGCTGACGGTGAAGTGGAAGGCGCCCGAGGAGGGGCTGTCCTACCAGGTGGAGCTGGCCACCGACCCGGCCTTCACCGCCGTCACCCGCGAGAACACCTCGGCCGCGAATGTTACTTTCGGCGCGCTGAAAGGCAACACCTCCTACCTGCTGCGGCTGCGCGGGGTGGCCGATAGCCAGGTGGTGACGGACTGGTCTGAACCCATCGAAGTCGCCACCGTCGCGCCGGTCGGCCTGCGGGTGGCCAGCTACAACATCCTGTGCGCGAACTGCCGCGATGGCGCCCACTCGTGGGCGAACCGGCGCAAGCTCGTCGCCAAGACCATCGTGGACCAAGACGTCGACGTGGTCGGGCTGCAGGAAGCCTCATATTCTTCCGGATCGGTCAAGGGCAAGGTCGCCCAATTCCAAGACTTGGCGAACCTGCTGGGCAGCCCGTACAAGCTCACCGAGCCGAAGAAGAGCCGCAAGGGCGGCTGGGGCGTGCGGATCATTTACAACAGCGAGCGGGTGAAGATGCTCGAACACGGCGTCTACCTGCTACCCGGTCCGGACAAGCTGCGATACCTGAGCTGGGCGATATTCGAGCAGCTCGCCACCGGCCAGCGGTTCTTCTTCTCCAGCACCCACCTGGAGCCCACCAACGACAAGGGCGGCTCCACCAAGTACTACAACGCGCGCAAGAAGCAGGCGCAGGTGGTGGTGCAGCAAATCGCGGCGAACAACCCGGACAAGCTGCCGGTAATCGCCGTCGGCGACTACAACTCCACCAAATTCGACAAGCCCACCAACGCGCCCTACGACATCATGCAGGCGGCCGGCTACCTCGACCCGCTCGGCAACGCCTACAAGTCCCGCGCGCAGACCGATGGCGATTTCGTGGAGAAGCGCATCAACACCGAATACTCCAGCTACAACAGCTTCGAGCGGCATGCCCGCAAGGTTTCCGGCGGGGTGAACGGCTCGAACCCGGATTACATCTTCGTCTCCGAGATGCGGGTGAGCGAATACGAGACGGTGGTGAATCTGAACAAGAACGGCGATTGGATCGGCACCATCCCCTCCGACCACTGCATGATCCGGGCGACGGTCTGGCTGCCGGAGGATTAGACCACGTCGGGGTTTTCCAGGGAGTCGGCGGCCATCCAGGCGGCGCCGATGATGCCGGCCCGGTTTTTCAGCTCGGCCGCGACAATCGGGGTCTTGAGCTTGAGCTTGGGCAGGAACTTCGAGGCGTTCTTGGAGATGCCGCCGCCGACGACGAACAGATCAGGCCAGAAGAGCCCTTCGACGTGCGAGTAGTAGCGCTGCAGCCGCGGAATCCATTCGGAGTAGCTGAGCCCGAGCTTGCTTTTCACGCCGGACGAGGCTTGCGTCTCGGCGTCGTGGCCGTCCAGCTCGATATGGCCCAGCTCGGTGTTGGGCACCAGCACGCCGCGGTTGATGATGGCGCTGCCGATGCCGGTGCCGAGGGTGGTGACGAGCACAAAGCCGGGATGGCCTTTCGCGGCGCCGTACTGCACTTCGGCCACCCCGGCGGCGTCGGCGTCGTTCATCAGGGTGATGGGCCGGCCGATTACCTCTTCGAAGATTTTCTTGCCGTCGGCGTCGATCCACGCCTTGTCGATGTTCGCGGCGGTGCGCACCACGCCGTGGGTGACCACGGCCGGAATGGTGACGCCGATAGGCGTGGTGTCGTCGAGCTGGTCGGCGAAATGCTGCACGATGCGGGCCGTCACCGCCGCCACCTTTTCCGGGGTGGACTTCTTCGGGGTGGGGATCCGCACGCGCTCGCTGGCGAAATCGCCGACGTTGAGATCCACCAGCGCGCCCTTGATGCCAGAGCCGCCGATATCGATTCCAAGTACCAACCCAGTCATGGAGACAGCCTAAACGCCGCCCGCCGCTTTCGCCACCGCTTCTCGTCCTTTCCCCCCTGGACGCCAAGGCCGCACTGCCAGCTTGGTCCACCTAGGAAGGCGGAAGGGTGAGACCCGCCGCCGCCTGCTACGGGACACGCTCCGGAGGCGGCGACGGGTGGTGGTCAATAAACTCGGCGAATGCGGCTTGAGCTTGGACGGGCTTGCCGCGATCCCCCGAGGCAATCCGATCGATGGGTCGGCTCGCTTGCCTCGACGAGCTGGTCTTTGACCTGGCCCTCCACTCAGGCATTCCGACTGTAACGGCTGCGGGTCAGTGTCGGAGTTCCGCCGACTTCCCCTTTGTGGCGCCACGGCACACTCTGCCACTTACCCGTCCGAACCGCAAGAGGGAGGCGAGGACAAAAATGTGCTAGTGGTTGCAAATTTTGGCTTGTCGGGCAGATTTTGCGGTGATACAGTCGCGCTCAAGAGCAAAGGACGGGCTCATGATCTACGAGGACGTGGATCTGGCTAGCTTGTATTCGGTCGAGGTGGAATTCTCGGAGGCTACAGCGCTCGGGGTGATCACCGTCGATCGAAGCGGCCAGCCAGTGACGTCAGCTTGCGGTTTTTCCGCATTCTGCCAGGAGATCCGCAAGGATCCCATCAGGCGGCAGATGTGCTATGCCTGCGATGCCTACGGCGGGCTGCAATCCGCCATGGACGGCAAGCCGCGAATCTATCGCTGCCATGCCGGCCTCATCGACTTCTCCATCCCCATCGTTGTGGACGACACCTACCTCGGGGCAATCCTGTGCGGGCAGGTGCGCGCGCTTCGCAGCGTTGACGCGCCGGGCTATCTCATCGCCCCGACCCAGACCTGGCAGCACAACCCGAAGCTCGCCGAGCTGTATTCCGAGGTGCCCCAGATCAGCATCAGCAAGGTGCGTTCGGCGACGAGCCTGCTGTCCTCCCTCGCTGTGGAGCTCACCCAGACCAAACTCTCCCGGGTAGTCACCGGTGACCTGCCGTTGCCGCTGGCCCGCGCCCTGGAGCTGACCCAGCGCCAGCCCAAGGT
>JAISTI010000216.1 GCA_031272685.1 Propionibacteriaceae bacterium
GATTCCTTGTTGGCCAGCGCCAGCGTGTTCCCGGCCCGCAGCGCCGCGAGGGTGGCCCGCAGCCCGGCGGCGCCGGTGATCGCGTTCAGCACCACGTCTGCCGGTTTGGCGGCCAGCCCTTCGGAATCCGGGCCGATGGCCGTCCACCGGGGCGCGAACTCGGCCACCTGCGCGGCAAAAAGCTCCGGATGCGAACCTCCGGCGGCCAGCCCGGCCACCTGGAACCGGCCGGGGTTGCGCCGGATGACGTCGAGGGCCTGCGTGCCGATGCTCCCCGTGCTGCCGAGGATTGTTACTTCGCGCGGGCGTTGGCTGCAATCGCGCAAATTACTGCTGCCGCCCATGGCACATCTTGTACTTCCGGCCGGAGCCGCACGGGCAGGGGTCGTTGCGGCCCACCTTGGCGAACGGGTCGTCGGACTTCCGGGCCGCCTGCTTGATGAGGTCTCCAGTTTCGCCGGGGGCGGAGTAGCTGTACGAGGTGGTGGGCCGGGACGGGGCGATGCCGGCGGCCGAGTTCGATGATCCGTCCGCCTCGGCGGCGGCTTTCGCCTCGGCTTTGGCGGCCTTCTTGCCTTTGGCTTTCTTGGCGGCGCGGGCGGCGGCCCGGTTGGCGATGGCCGTCACCGACTCGACTTCGCCGTCTTCGGATTCGGCGGGCGGCTGCGGCCCGACCCGCACCTGCAGGTTGAACAGGTAGCCGACGACTTCCTCCATAAAGGCTTCCTGCATGGCGTTGTACATGTCGCCGCCTTCGCGCTGGTATTCCACCAGCGGGTCGCGCTGCGCCATCGCGCGCAGGCCGATGCCCTCGCGCAGGTAGTCCATCTCGTACAGGTGCTCGCGCCATTTGCGGTCCAGCACCGTCAGCATCACCTGGCGCTCGAATTCGCGCATGTTCTCTTCGCCCAGCTCGGCCTCGCGGGCGTCGTAGGCGGCCTGGGCGTCCGCTTGGAACGCCTCGGTCAGCTCTTCGGCGGTGAGCCCATCTTTGCCGGCCCAGTCCTGCCGGTCGAGCTTCACCGGGTAAAGGGTGCGCATCTGCGTCCAGAGCCCGTCGAAATCCCAATCTTCCACGAAACCCTGGGTGTTGGCCGCCACATACTGCCCGACGACGGTGTTCACGGTGCCGCGGAGCTGCCCGGAGACGTCCGCCCCTTCGAGCACCTTGCGCCGGTCGGTGTAGATGGCGTGCCGCTGGCGGTTCATCACGTCGTCGTAGCGCAGCACGTTCTTGCGGCTCTCGAAGTGCAAAGACTCGACCTGCTTCTGCGCGGATTCGACCGATTTGGACACCCGCGCGTTTTCGATGGGCATGTCGTCGGGCACTTTCAGCGCGCTGAGCACCCAGTCGATCATGTCGGAGTTGAACAGGCGCATCAGGTCGTCTTCGAGGGAGAGGTAGAAGCGGCTCTCGCCGGGATCGCCCTGGCGGCCGGAACGGCCGCGCAGCTGGTTGTCGATGCGGCGGGAATCGTGCCGCTCGGAGCCGAGCACATAAAGCCCGCCCAGCTCCACGACTTCTTCGTGCTCGGCGGCGGATTCTTCTTCGATCTGCTTGAGCGTCTCGGGCCAGAGCGCCTCGTATTCCTCGGAATCCTCGATCGGATCCAGGCCCTTTTTCTCTTGCAGGAACTGGTCGGCCAAGAACTCCGGGTTGCCGCCCAGGATGATGTCGGTGCCGCGGCCGGCCATGTTGGTGGCGACGGTGACCGCGCCCTTGCGCCCGGCCAGCGCCACGATGCGCGCCTCTTTGGCGTGCTCTTTCGCGTTCAACACCACATGCTTCACCCCGGCGCGCTTCAGCTCGCGGGAGATGGCCTCGGATTTCTCCACCGAGGCGGTGCCGAGCAGCACCGGTTGGCCTTTCTCGTGCCGCCCCACCACGTCTTCCACGATGGCGGCGAATTTGGCCTTCTCGGTGCGGTAGATCAGATCGGCCTTGTCGTCGCGGATCATCGGCTTGTTGGTGTCGATGACGAGCACGCCCAGGCCGTAGATCTTCTGGAACTCGCTCTCCTCCGTCTTGGCGGTGCCCGTCATGCCGGAGAGCTTGTCGTACATGCGGAAGTAGTTCTGCAAGGTGATGGTGGCGAGGGTTTGGTATTCGTCGCGGATTTCGACGCCCTCTTTGGCCTCCAGCGCTTGGTGCAGGCCCTCGTTGTAGCGCCGCCCGTGCAGGGTGCGGCCGGTGTGCTCGTCGACGATGAGCACCTCGCCGTCCATGATGACGTAGTCCTTGTCGCGGTGGAACAGCTCTTTGGCGCGGATGGCGTTGTTCAGGTAGGAGATCAGCGGGGTGTTGGCGCTCTCGTACAGGTTTTCGATGCCGAGGCGGTCTTCGACAGCGGTGATGCCCGGCTCCAGGATGGAGACGGTCTTCTTCTTCTCGTCCACCTCGTAGTCGACGTCCCGCTTCAGCGAGCGGGCGATGGAGGCGAATTCGGGATACCAGCGGGCGTTGTCTTCGCTGGGGCCGGAGATGATCAGCGGGGTGCGGGCTTCGTCGATGAGGATGGAGTCGACCTCGTCGACGATGGCGAAGTGGTGGCCGCGCTGCACGGTGTCGCCCAGGGTGCGGGCCATGTTGTCGCGCAGGTAGTCGAAGCCGAATTCGTTGTTGGTGCCGTAGGTGATGTCGCAGGCGTAGGCCTTGCGGCGCTCGTCCGGGCTCATGTCGGACAGGATCGAGCCGACGCTCCGGCCCAGGAAGGGGTGGATGCGGCCCAACGGCTCGCTTTGGAATTCGGCCAGGTAGTCGTTCACGGTGACGACGTGCACGCCTTCGCCGGTGAGCGCGTTGAGGTAGGCGGCCAGCACGGCGACGAGGGTCTTGCCTTCACCGGTTTTCATCTCGGCGATGTTGCCCCAGTGCAGCGCGGCGGCGCCCATGACCTGCACGTCGAAGTGCCGCTTGCCCAGCACCCGCCGGGATGCCTCGCGGGCGGTGGCGAAGGCCTCCGGCATGATCGAGTCCAGCGATTCGCCCTCCT